>DBEXKF010000123.1:0-1936 GCA_048175045.1 Collinsella sp. | reverse complement strand
CGTGACGACAATCTGGTTGAAGATCACAATGGGTGTGTTGGTTTGTAAAAAGGCGAGCATGCAGGCTCCCGAGAACGCGTTACGTAAACAACCGTATATCTTACCGCAGGCTAATCGAGTTCAAGAAACCACCTAATACTGGCTAGACTTCGAGAAGACCGAGCTGCGGAACGATTTCGTCGCCAGCGGCAGTACGACCGAGTGAGCGAGGAGCCAGGTCGTCGAGAACCGCGGCAAGATCCCACGGCAGCTCATCGCGGCACTCAATACGCTCCCCCGTCACGGGATGGCCGAATGCGACGCGCCAGGAATGAAGGAATTGCCTGGTCAGACCCTGATCGGCGCGTACATCGCACTTGCCGTAGAGCGGATCGCCCACGCAGGCATGGTTGATATGGCGCATATGCACGCGAATCTGATGTGTGCGGCCCGTAAACAGGTGGCACTCGACGAGCGTATAGCCGTCATCAAAACGCGTGGAATCAAAGCGCTCGAGGACCTTAAAGGTCGTAATGGCCTGACGGGCAAAGGGGTCGTCCGAAACCGCCATCTTGACGCGGTCGCGCGTGGAACGGGCAATACCGGTATTGATGGTGCCCTCGTCCATGGCGATGTGACCGTGAACGAGCGTGATATAGCGACGATCGAGCGTGCGCGTGCGAATGAGATTTTGAAGCGCGCGCTGCGTGTCGTCGTCCTTTGCCGCAAGCATGAGACCCGAGGTATCGCGATCTAAACGATGCACGATACCGGGGCGATCCTCGCCCTGCACGGTACCCAGATGGTCGATGCCGCAGTGGTAGACCAGAGCGTTCGCAAGGGTGCCGCTCTCGTGGCCATGGGCGGGATGGCACACCAGGCCCCGCTGCTTGGAGAGCACGATAAGGTAGTCGTCCTCGTAGCGGATATCGAGGGGAATGGCCTCGGGAATCACGTCGGTCGGGTCGTGCGGCTCGGGCAAGTCGACCGAGATGCGATCGCCGGCGCGTACGGCGCACTTTTTAGAGAGACAAGTCTCACCGTTGACGGCAACGGCGCCTCCCTCGATCAGATGCGCGCAGGCAGAGCGCGTGGGACAGCCATCGTTGGCGCCCAAATAGGCGTCAAGACGCTGACCAGCGGAATCGTCGGCAACAAGAATATGGATGTCGGCCATTAACGCTCATTCCTTTCGCGAATCTTGCGGGCACGCTCCCCACGCTGCTTGGCCTTGCGCTTAGCGCGGGCCTCATCACGGGCATTGAGCTCGGCAGTCGCATCAACCTCGCGGGCCGCGGGGCTCAAGAACATGTATCCGAAGAGGGCGAGCACGACGCCCAAGGTAATGCCGATATCGGCCACATTGAAGACGGGGAAGTCGATGAAGGTGGTGGCAATAAAATCGGTCACGAAGCCAAAGGCCAAACGATCGATAGCGTTGCCGATAGCACCGCCCGCAACCATCGCCATGCCCACAACCTCAAGATGGGCGAGCTGGGGTGCACGAATGAGGTACACGGCAATAGCGACAATGACCGCCAGCGCCAGCACGGCAAACGCGATGCCATGCCCCTCGCCCATGCTAAAGGCAGCACCGATATTGCGGACAAACATAAAGTCGATGACACCGGGGATGACAGTCACATGCAAAGCTTCGCCCACGGCACGAACCGCAAGCTTGGTCAGCTGGTCAACAAGCAACACAGCCAGCGCCACCCCACCAGCAACACCCAACCGCCAACGCAAAGGCGGCGTCATATCCCCAGCACGACCCAAATCAATCCCCTACCCTCAAGAACATCGAATTACATTTTACGCATGTAATCATCTAATAGTGACAAACGCCAAACCCGCAGCATATTCACCAACGCTAGCGAAATAACCAGCTAAAAACGAAAGCGGCATTCCGAAAAACAGAATGCCGCTTGGACTTGACAAAAGTTGACGTTGGGGACGT
>DBEXKF010000122.1:0-4449 GCA_048175045.1 Collinsella sp. | reverse complement strand
CGCGCGCCGCCCTTGGCATCACCCGAGGCTGATGCAATCACCACATAGCGGTCCCCATCCGCACCACGCTCATCAAAGCCATAGGTATACCCGCCGGCATCAAACGTTGTTTCCGCCGTGACATACCAAGGAAGATCCACGTCCCCCAGCCGCGCACCTCCCATGCAGTTTGCGCTGTCGAGGTCACAGACGAGGGCCTTGAGACCCGATACGCACTCGTTGTCCTGCGGATCCAATCCATACTTCTCGACCGCCTTGGGCGATATCCACGCCACAACGCGATCGGCAGCAGGCGCCACTACAAGGTCCACATCCTCGTCAACGGGAAACCGGTAGCCCTCAGGCTGGCCCTCCATGGCACGAGCGGTCCCCTTCGCCAACCGCTCAAAACCCTCGATTCCATAGGAAAGCCCATGAGCGGTCGCAGCAACCTGGGCCCCGTCCTCGGCGTCCCCGGCAAACGCAAATCCCGGCACCCAGCAAAGCGCGAAGGTCAAAGCACAGGCGGCAAGCATGCGGAATCTATTAAGCACGAAAAGCTCCAAGCGAATACAAGGACGGAGTGAAACACAAAACGATGGAATTATCGCGCCAAGCCGCACTACTCGGAAAGCTCAAAGCCGTACTTGGCCCAAATCTTCTGGGCCTTCTTGTTGGTCAGGCAGAAGTCGATGAACGCCTTGGCCTCGTCGGCGTGCTCGGAGCTCTCGGCGACGGCACCGGGATACACGATGGGCTTGTGCGAGTCCTCGGGGCACACAAAGGCCTCCTCGATGCCGTCGTAGCGGAAGATGTCGGAGCTGTAGACAAAACCCGCCACGCAGTCGCCTGTAGAGACGTAAGACGCAGCGGTGCCGACCTTGTCGGCCAGGGCTACCTTGTCGGCGAGCTCGGGCGCGTACTCGCCGTCGTCGCCCTCGGTACCGGTATAGAGGCCCACGGAAGCCAGCGCCTGGTTGGCGTACTTGCCGGCGGGGACGGTCTTGGCGTCGCCGATGGCAATCTTACCGTCCAGATTCGCGACGTCGGCGATGGCCTCGACCTTAGTATCGGAGCCCTCGGCGCGAATGATCACGAGGTCGTTGACGAACATGTCCTCACGCGTGTCGGCGTCGACGAGCTCGGCGGCCTCGGCGTCATCCATGGTGCCCTTGGAGGCCGTGATAAGCACGTCGACGGCGGCACCGGCGCGCATTTGCTCGACAAGGTCGCCAGACGCCTTAAACTGCGTGTCGGCAAACGTGGTACCGGTCTGGTCGGTGTAGAGCTCCTGAACCTCGGGCAGAGCCTTCTCGAGCGAGTTGGCAGCAAAGACCTGCAGCTCGACGACCTTCTTGGAAGATGCCTTAGCAGAACCGGCATCGGGTCCGGCCGGCTCGGACGTCTTGTTGCCCGAGCAGCCGGCAAGGCCAAAGCCGGCGGCAGCGGCAGCAGAAAGCGAGACAAAACCGCGGCGTGAAACCATATCGAACATATTCAACCCTTTCGAACGCTATGCCCGGGCACCCCGCCGCAGGCTTTATTCTGTTACTAGATTATACTTCCGCGCGAATAATGATAATGAGAAATTATTCTCTCTAGAGAATATAGTTTCGAGTTGCCGTGCACCTCGGCGTCGCTTCGGCGGAAAACAAAGGCGGAGCAGCCGTTCGGGTCGCCCCGCCGCAGGTAAACCGCTTATTTGGTATGTCCGCCGCCCGCCGTCATTTGGGCCGCATGCTCCAGCTGATCGCTCACGGCCTCCCAGCTTTCGCGGGCCGCTTTCGTGGATCCCGGAAAGTTGATGACAAGCGTATGCCCACGCTGCATGCACACGGCGCGCGAGAGCATAGCGCGGCGCGTCTTGGTCATGGAGTACGCACGGATTGCCTCTGCAATACCCGGCACATCGCGGTCGCAGACGGCACGCGTCGCCTCGGGCGTCACGTCGCGCATCGAAAGTCCCGTGCCGCCACAGGTGAGGACGACGTTGGCGTGGCACTCATCGGCAGCTTCCACAATGGCATCACCGATCTCGCTGGCGTCGTCGCGCACGACCACATGTGAGACGACCGTCCAGCCCTGCGCCTCGATAAGTTCCTCGAGTGCGGCTCCAGCCTCGTCCTGAGCAAGATCGCGCGTATCCGAGCACGTCACGATCGAAATCTTCAACTCCATAGTCTTCCTCCTACAACACCGTGCCCTCGGGCAGGTCGACACGCACGACATCCACGACGTCGCCCGCCTTGAGCTCGCACGGTCCTTCGTCAATACGCAGCAGGCAGTTGGACCGCTGCATCGTGCCGAGCAGCGCCGAATTCTGCGTCTTGGCCTCGGTCACCAACAGCTCACTGGTCTCGGGGTCGCGCAAAACCGTGGCGCGATCGAAGAAGCGTCGGTCCTGGCGCTTTTTCACGCCGTGCGTGAGCGTCGCCTGCTGCACGGGACGCACGCCCTCGGCAAAGCCGCGCATCTTGCGAATCGCCGGACGGGCGAGCATCTCAAAGCCCACATACGCCGCGGCCGGATTGCCTGAAAGCCCTAGGTAGGGCTTGCCCCCGAGCAAGCCAAACGTGATGGCCTTGCCCGGACGCATCGAGATGCGATCGAACAGCACCACGCCCTCGCGCCGGACGAGCGCCGTCACGTAGTCGTAATCGCCCGCCGAGGCGCCGCCGCTCGTAATGACAAAATCGCACTCTCGCGTGGCGCGATGCACCAGCTCGCCAATCGCCTGCTCATCGTCGGGCGCAATACCGTAGAACACGGGCTCGGCGCCGGCATCGAGCGCCTCGGCCATCAGCGCCGAGGAGTTGGAGTCGCGAATCTGCCCGCGCGCCGGCAGCTCACCCGGCGCGACCAGCTCCGTGCCCAGCGAGATAATGCCCACGCGCGGAGCGGCATGCACCTTCACGTTCGCATACCCTGCGCTCGCCAGCAGACCCGCGCCCGCCGGAGCCACGACCTCGCCGGCGTGCATCACAACATCGCCGGCATGGGCCTCCTCGGCAGCAGAGCGAACGTTCTCTCCCACCTTGGCCGGCGCCGAGAAGCGAACGTGCGAGCCCTCGTTGCCGTCACCATCGAGCACGTCAACGATCTCGTACTTCACCACGGCATTGGCGCCTTCGGGCACCGGCGCGCCTGTCATAATGCGGACCGCCTCGCACGCGCCGATAGCGCCCTCAAACACATGGCCCGCGGCCTCGTGTCCGATAACGTCGAGCGTCACCGGCGCCTCGCCAGATGCCTGCGCCAAGTCCGCCGAGCGCACGGCATATCCGTCCATAGCGCTGTTGGCAAACGGCGAGATGTCGATATCGGCCACCGCGTCCTCGGCCAAGGGAAGACCAGCCGCCTGCCACACGGGAATCTCGACGAAATCGGTCGGAGCAACGTGCGACAGGACAATCGACCGTGCGTCATCCAGCGGAATGAGTTTCTCTGCCATATGCACCTCTTAATGTCACGGCGCACAACAGGGGCGCCGATTCTTTATGCTTGTCTCAGTATAATCCCCAGACGCACGACCGCGACTTGGCCTGTACCCGCAAATACACCTGTCGGCCGCAAGCCACGAAACAGAATCGAAACCAACCCACCGGCTCGTCGCGTTTACCGCGTTTTATAATGCTTGCGTTGCAACCTAAAAGAGGAACGTATGACTCATAACGACAAACCCGAAAGCGCAAACGAGGCGCAAGACCATCCCCAGTCGCTCGACGACGGCGGCTTTTTCTCCCTGAACGACGTCATCACGGCAGGCAGGCATCAACTTACCCGCTCCGAGCATCTCTTGGCTGCCGACACGCGCCGCAACGCCCGCAACCTACTCGCGAGCGCCAAGTTGCTCGCACTCGTCGTCATCGTCTCGCTCGCCATGGGCGTTGCCGCTTGGGCGTTTTTGGCCTCGCTGAATATCGCGACCGACTATCGCGAGCACCATGCGTGGATTTACGCACTGCTTCCCGTTGTGGGCGTTGCCACCGCATGGGTGTACAAAAACCACGGTCTTGCCGCCAAACGCGGTAACAACCTGGTCATCGACTCCGCTCTGGGCACCCGCCTCATCCATATGCGCATGGCCGTCCTCACCTTCGTCTGCTCCACGCTCACGCACCTAACGGGTGGATCGGCCGGTCGCGAGGGAGCTGCGGTGCAGATTGGCGGCACCATCGCCAGCAACATCTCGAGCCTCGCCCACCTCAAAAAGCATGACCACCACGACCTCATGCTCGCCGGAATCTCGTCGGCCTTTGGCGCCGTATTCGGCTCGCCCCTTGCCGGAGCTTTCTTTGGCATGGAGATGTGCTTTATCGGCAAGATCGACTACACCGCGGGCATCTATTGCCTGGTCGCGTCGTTTACCGGCTACTTTACATCACTCGCCCTGGGTACCGAGTACGAAGTGAATGTCATCGCCAGCGTTCCCGCTATGACGCCCAAAACGGTCGTCATCGGTGTTATCAG
>DBEXKF010000121.1:0-3637 GCA_048175045.1 Collinsella sp. | reverse complement strand
GGGTCCTGCCATGTCCGAGGACGATTTGGGGGCAAAGCCCCTGGCCTCCCCGGCGAGTATACGGGACGGCGACTACAGGTATTCGATCTGGGCGCCTTCCGTGTCGCACGTCAGAATATGCGTATCGCACTTGGGGAACTGCTCGCGCAGCTTGACCTGCAGGAACTTTGCCACGATGGTGTCGTCGGTCACAGCCATGAGGGTCGAGCCCGAGCCGCTAATCCAGATGGTCTTAGCGCCGCCGTTAAGGCAGGTGTCGCGCACGGCGTTGTAGTCGGGAATCAGACGGCGACGATAGGGCTCCTGGATGCGGTCGTCGTTGGCGGCGGCAATCAGGTCGAGGTCACCAGTCTCCAAGCCGCGCGTCATGCCGGCGATGCGGCCCATCTGCCACACGGCGGTGGAGAGCGGAATCTCCTGCGGCACGACCTTGCGCGCCTCGCTCGTGTGTACCTCGTAGGGCGGAATCACGGTAATAAAACGCAGGCGATCGCTCACCTCGTAGCGCAGGCACTGGGGGAGCGAATCGGTCGGCGTAAAGGAGCAGACGGCGCCGCCCAGGATAGCAGGGGCGACGTTATCGGGATGGCCCTCGACCTCGGTGGCAATGCGGACGAGCTCAGCGCGGTCGACGGTGTGGCCCGTCAGCGCGGCGGCAGCCATGATGCCGGCGACGACGCAGGTGGAGCTGGAACCCAGGCCACGGGCGACGGGCACGTCGGTCTGAATGTCGATGGCGACGGGGAAGGCCGGCTCGCCCCATGCGGCCAGCGCATCGACAAAGCTCACGTAGACCAGGTTGTTCTCGTTTTGGAATTCCTCGGGGCAGCCCGTGATGGTGAGCTTGTCGGCGCGCTCAAAGGTAAAGTGCGAGTAGAGGCTGACGGCCATGCCGAGGGTATCGTAGCCAATGCCCAAGTTGGCGCTTGTTGCTGGGACGGTGATCTTGATCATGTGGGTCCTCCTGGCGTGCCTGGCTGTTTAGTTCGCTGCTCGGACAGTCCTGCGCAAGCCGGAAAGCACATTAAGTGCTTTCCTTTGCGTGCGGAACTCACGACGAACTAAACAGCCAGGCACGCTGTGCGCGTTCGTCATCATCCCGAGGGTTATCTGATGAAAGAAGGTGCGCCGGCTTTCGCCGGCGCTTAATAAGGGATCTAGTTGGTGCTCATTCGTTTTGCTGCGGACTCGACGTAGCTGGCCATTTCGTCGACGTCGCAGACGTCTTCGAAACGGACGGGTTTGGATTCGAGTTCGGCGAGCTGGGCTGGGGCGACCGTGTTGGTTGTCTGCTCGAGCACGCGCATGGCCTCAAAGTCGTCCTCGGGAACGTCGAGGCCCAGGGCGTCGCAGCAGGCGCGCGGGAACTTGTAGGGGCTGGCGGTCGAAAGCAGCACGCGGGCCTTGGCGCCCTCGGCGGGAGCGGCCTGCTCAAAGACGTGATAACCACAAGCGGTGTGCGGGTCGATTACGTAGCCGTTCGTATCCCAGCAGCTCTTGATGGCAGTGCGGACCTCGTCCTCGCTGGCCCAGCCGCAGGCAAAGACGCTCTGAATCTTGGCCAGCAGCTCGGCGGGCACCTCGTAGCGACCAGTCTGCGCCAGCTGCTCCATAAGGCCGGCAACGAGCTCACAGTCGCCATCGGACAGGAAGTACAGCATGCGCTCCAGGTTGGAGCTGATGAGGATGTCCATCGACGGCGAGATGGTCGTGAAGAACGGGCGGTTACGGTCGTAAACGCCGGTGGTCAGGAAGTCGGCAAGCACGTTGTTCTTGTCGCTCGCCACGACGAGCTTGGCGACGGGCAGACCCATGCGCTTGGCGTAGTAGCCGGCCAGGATATCGCCAAAGTTGCCGGTGGGCACACAGAACTCAACGGCGTCGCCGGCCTCGATGGCGCCGGCGCGCAGCAGCTGCGCATAGGCGGCAAAGTAGTAGACGACCTGCGGTACCAGACGGCCGACATTGATGGAGTTGGCGCTCGAAAGCACAGTGCCAGCGGCCTCCAGGCGCTCGGCAAGCTCCTTATCGGCAAAGATGCGCTTGACGGCGCTCTGGGCGTCGTCAAAGTTACCGCGGATGCCGCAGACGGCGACGTTATCGCCCTCCTGCGTGGACATCTGCAGATTCTGCACGCGGCTGACTTTGCCCTCGGGATAAAAGACGGTGATGCCCGTGCCCGGCGCGTCGGCAAAACCGGCGAGTGCGGCCTTGCCGGTGTCGCCCGACGTGGCGGTGACGATCATGATGCGCTCGGCGCCGCCGTCCTTGGCGGAAGTGCGGGCCATCAGACGGGGGAGCATCTGCAGGGCGACGTCCTTGAAGGCGCTTGTGGGGCCGCCAAAGAGCTCCATCACATAGGTCTGAGGGGCGTCAGCGCCCGGCGCAGCGTCGAGTTTGACGAGCGGCGTAACCTCCTCACTCGCGAACGTGCCGCGGTATGCCTCGTCGACACACGCCGAAATTTCTTCGGCCGTGTAATCATTCAGTAACATTCCCAACACATCTTGAGCGATTTCAAAGTACGATTTATCTGCAAGCGAGCTGATATCGACCTGCTGGGTGCCGAGCTCGTCCGAGACAAACAAACCCCCGTCGGGAGCGATGCCGGTGCGGATTGCCACCTTACTTGAGCACGATAAAGTGCGTCCTCGTGTACTATGATAAGTTCCCATATAACACTGCTCCTCGGATGCCTTGGACCCAATCGGTGAAACCATGGTATCAGAGCGCGCAAAACAGGTTTGCAGAGGCTTTTAGAAAGGTAACCTCAAGCCCATGATTAAGATTGCCAAGTTTGGCGGCTCGTCGGTCGCCGACGCCGAACACTTCAAGAAGATCAAGGCCATCGTCGATGCCGACCCTGCCCGCCGTTTTGTGGTGGTTTCCGCCTGCGGCCGCCGCTTTAAGGGCGACACCAAGGTGACCGACCTGCTCTACCTGGTTAACGCGCACGTTAAGTATCACGTGTCGTGCGAGGAACTGCTCGAGGACATTGGCCAGCGCTATTTTGATATCGCTGACGAGCTGGAGCTCACCTATCCCATCCGCGAGGAGTTCGCGGCCTTTGCCGAGCGCGCCCGCTCGGGCGGTTACTCTACCGAGGAGCTCGTGAGCCGCGGCGAGTACTTCACCGCTCGCTTGATGGCCGAGTACCTGGGCCTGCCGTTCCTGGACGCCGCGACGGTTGTGGCGTTCCATCACGACGGTACGCTCAGCATGAATCGCACCTCCGAGCTGGTGCAGGAGTACGGCCAGCAGGGCGGCTTTGTTATGCCCGGTTTCTACGGCGCGACGCGAGAGGGCCAGATCAAGCTGCTCGACCGTGGCGGCGGCGATATCTCGGGCTCGATCCTGGCCAAGTGCCTGGGCGCCGATCTGTACGAGAACTGGACCGACGTTTCGGGTTTCTATTCTGCCGATCCGCGTATTGTTCCCGAGGCTCAGCCCATTGCGCGCGTTACCTACGAGGAGCTGCGCGAGCTTTCGTACATGGGCGCAAGCGTCCTGCACGAGGAGGCCGTGTTCCCCGTGCGCGAGGCGGGTATTCCGCTGGTCATCAAGAACACCAATGCGCCGCAGGACCCCGGCACCATCATTAGCGAGACGGCTGATGAGGGTGAGGCAGAGCCCATCA
>DBEXKF010000120.1:0-2948 GCA_048175045.1 Collinsella sp. | reverse complement strand
TCAGGTCGAGAAGGTTCACCTAGACCACCTTCAATCCCATCCGCTCGATGATGTCTGCAGCGATCTCGTCGCCGCTGCGCGTGTCCTCCGCCTCGGACCCATCGCCCGCATCGCCGTTGACGATGCTCAGGAAGGGTTCCTTGAGCCACTTCCCCTGCGCCATGAGGCGCACAGACTCGCTCAGGTACACGCGGAACGCCTCCCGCTCGTCCCGCTCGCGCCACCGCGCGACCATGTACCTACAGAAAGGGCGAGCACGCCGTGGCCCGACGTACTCGCCCAGACAGAGCCATATGTGAGATGGGTCCTCGGCGGCTATCCAAAAAAAGGAGCCAGGATGTCCTTGATGCCGTCGATACCGTCGATGGCATCCTTGATGTCGGCCACCCACTTCTTGACGGTGAAGTCGGCCTTGTACTCCTCGAGCGTCTGGCCGTCGAGTGCGGCGAGCAGCTTGTAGCTGATCTCGCCGCCCTGGCGCAGCACGTCGGGCAGCAATCCCGCCATCATGTCCACGGCGAGGCCGTTGACCTCGGCGGTGGCGGCTATTTTCGCGGCCTCGGGGTCGCCCTTGACCTTGGCGCTCGCCTTGGCCTTAGCCTTAACGGAGTCGGCGCGGAACTTGGCGTAGGAGGCCTTTGCCTTTGCGCCGAGTTCGCCGTTCATGACGTCCTCCGCCACGTCCGCCAACAGGCACATGGCGTTCTGGAACTCGTCGGCGTTAAGGTTGTCCAGCTTCATGGTTAGGCTCCAATCTCCTGCTTGATATACAGCTCGTAGGGCACGATCTCGGGGTTCTTGATTGAGTAGTGGCCCGTGAACTCGAACGCGAACTGGCCCTTGGCCTTGTTCTGCGTCGTGATTTGCAGACCGCCCGTGTTGAGTGCGTTGATGAGGCGGACGGCGATATAGCCGTTGCCGTTCTCGCCCGAGTAATCGCCGATGAGCCAGATGTCGGCGAAGTCCTCCTCCGAGAGCGCGGAGCGCGGGACGATCTTCCCCTCGGTCTCGTCGGCTGCGGCTGCGAGCTTCTTGCCGAGCGCGGTGTTCAGCGTCACGAATGTGCCGCTCAGCTTGGCCTCGATGCTGTCGATACGCTTGAGCTCCATCGTGTTGGCGGGGCAGTTGTCGATATCCTCGCCGTAGTCGATGAAGCTGGGCGTAGCGGTGAAGCTGGTTCCGCCGCTCGTCGCGCCCATCAGCTCGGACTCCGCGACCTCGGCTGTCTTGGGGTTGAAATTCGTGGCGAGTAGGCCCGCGTTGATGACGATCTCCTTGAACGTGTTCTCGGGGATGCGCGTGAACTTAGACATATGACCTCCTAGTAGCTGGTCATGTACTCAATGGTCAGATTGATGATTCGGCGCTTCACGGCGTTGTCCTCGTCGGCCATGGCGTTGCAGAACGGCTCGCCCTGCATCACCCACATGCCGCCGCCCTCGCACGGCAGGAGCACGCCGGAGAGCCCGAGCGCCCGGGCGACCTCCTCGGCCTTGGCGTTTGGCTCGGCCTCGGACGAGGTCCGGTACCAGAGGTTCACCTCGGAGTTGCACTGCGTGCCGAACGCCGCGGTCGGCAGGTCGTAAGTGATGTAGGGCATCTTCGCCTCGCCCGGCACAGCCGAGTCGCGGTACACGGGCAGCCCGAAGCCCTCGAGCCACGCCTGCAGTGCCGCCGCCTTAGTCGCCATCCGGCACCTCCAACTCCTCCGCGCTGCACTGGCCGAAGTCGAACGACGCGCAGCGCGGCGCGGCCCCGTCGTCCGTGTTCGACGTGCAGCGGAATACCTGCCCGTCGGACGCACGCTGGAAGAGGTCGCCGTACCGCAGCGGCTCGTCGGTGGTCACGGTGTAGACGTTCCTCACGCCGTCGTGCTCTGCGATACGCGAGGCCGTGGAGCTGTCGCGCACGATCGCCGCCGTGAAGCCGTCGCCGACGGCCAAGACGGTCTTGAAGCCGCCCTCGCCGTCGGGCTCGGTCTTTGCGACGAGTCTCACGCATGCCACCGCCATACGCTCGTACAGGCGGCTCACAGCTTTCTCCAAGGGTCGAGACGCGCCTTGAACTGCTGCCGCCACGTGATGGGCGAGCCGTCGCCGCCGACGCGCGTGTAGCTGTAGCCGCCGAAGCTCTCGCTCGCATACGGGCTGTCCAGCTCCTCGGCGTGCTTCTGCTGCCACGCCGCAATCTCGTCCGCGAGGTCGACCACGGCCTGCGGCACGGCGAGCGCCCAGACGGTGCCGACGAACTCCTCGTCCGTGAGGCCGTTGTAGGGCCATGAGTGCAGCCCGTCGTTGAACGTCGAGCCTGTGATGCGGATGTACTGACCCTCCTTGAGGCCGAGCGCCGCGGGCGGCACGAGGCGGCCGTCATCGATGCGGACGCGCCCCGTGCGCTTGTCAGCGACGAACCAGTTACGCAGCGACAGAAGCACCTGCTCGAGCATCTCTGCGCCTATCGCTTATCGGTGATGACGGCGGCGAGCTCGGGGCTGAGGGTCTTGACGCCGCAGAGCATGTCGATGGAGACGGTGTCGGTCTTGGTCTTCTGGTCGTAGCCCTGCACGACGCGCAGGCCGAAGCCGTCGTAGGAGGTGGAGAACGCCTTGGGGGCGCCGAGCGGCATCTCGAGCTGACGGGTCACGAGCGCGAAGGCGTTCTTGTGGAAAGCGATGGACGGCGTGTAGCTGGCCGTCTCCGCCGTGGTCTTCTGCACGTTCTGGTCGCAGTAGAAGTCGAGGCCGTACTTGCGGCCAAGCGATGCCTCCTTGAGGGCGGTGCCGTTGTCGCCGACGGCGGAGGCGTTGGTGAACGCCTCGGTGTTGAGCAGGTCGGCCTCGGCCTGGGAACCGTAGACGAAGCGGCGCTCCGTGGAGGGTGCCTTGGCGTCCACGAGGAACTTGCGGGCGGCGATGATGTCCGCCACGGCGATGGCGCCCTTGGTGTGGT
>DBEXKF010000119.1:0-2110 GCA_048175045.1 Collinsella sp. | reverse complement strand
ACAGGTCGATGCTGTCATGGCCGAAATGCCCGGGCTCCTTACCCGTTGGGAGTCCATCTTTAAGAGCATCGAGGGCAAGCTCGACACCTTGGGCGTTCACCGCGCCCGCATCGATTCGCTTACGCCCGAGGAGCGCACCTTTGTAACCCGCTACTTTCAGGCCTACGTGTCGCCGGTCATCTCGCCGCTGGTCATCGATCCGCGCCACCCCTTCCCCAACCTGCGCAATGGCGCGCTCTATCTGGCCTGTGGTCTGGACGGCGCCACCGACGAGGAGAGCCTGCTGGGCCTTATCGAGATTCCCGCCTCGATGAACCGCGTGGTCGAGATCCCCTCGCCCACCGGCACCTACTCCTACATCTTGCTCGAGGACGTCATCCTCGCCTGCTTGGACAGCTGCTTTGGCTCCTATAAGCCGCTGGATCGTGCGCTGATCCGCGTCACCCGCAACGCCGACATCGATCCGGACGGCGAGGGCGTCGAAGAGGAAGAGGACTACCGCCAGCACATGAAGCGCATCCTCAAGAAGCGCCTGCGCCTGCAGCCGGTAGTGCTCGCGGTCTCGGGGTCGCTCGAGAAGGCAACGCTCAAGACTATCCGCAAGGCGCTCGAGCTTTCGCGCCGCCCTGTCTTTACCTGCGATATCCCGCTCAACCTGGGCTACGTCTTTGGCATTGAGGGCAAGATTCCCGAGCACCTGCGCAACGAGCTGCTCTTTACGCCGTTTAGGCCGCAGCCCAATCCCAACATCGACATGACCCGCTCCATCCGCGAGCAGGTGCTGCAGCACGACAAGCTGCTCTTTTATCCCTACGAGGCCATGAACCCGTTCTTGGACCTGGTGCACGAGGCCGCCTATGACCCCGAGTGCATCTCGCTGCGCATCACGCTCTACCGCGTGGCCAAGCAGAGCCGCCTGTGCGAGTCGCTGATCGATGCCGCCGAGAACGGCAAAGAGGTCACGGTGCTCATGGAGCTCCGCGCACGCTTTGACGAGCAGAACAACATCGAGTGGGCCGAGCGTCTGGAAGAAGCGGGCTGCACCGTCATCTATGGTTCCGAGGGCTTTAAATGCCACTCAAAGATCTGCCAGCTCACCTATCGCGAGGGTATGGCGCTCACCCGCCTCACGCTTTTGGGCACCGGCAACTTTAACGAGAAGACGGCCAAACTCTACAGCGACTTTATGCTCATGACGGCCCATCCCGGCATCGGTGAAGACGCCAACCTGTTCTTCCGCAATCTGTCGCTGGGCAACCTGCGCGGCGACTACCGCTTCCTGGGTGTGGCGCCCGTCGGACTGAAACCGCTCATCATGCGCGGGCTTGACCGCGAGATCCAGCGCGCCCTTGCCGGCGAGCCCGCCCGCGTGTTCTTTAAGCTCAACTCGCTGACCGACCGCGAGGTTATCGACAAGATCGCCGAGGCATCGTGTGCCGGCGTGCGCGTAGACATGATCATCCGCGGCATCTCGTGCCTCAAGCCCGGTGTTCCGGGCAAGACCGAGAACGTGCATGTCCGCTCCATCGTCGGACGCTTTTTGGAGCACGCCCGTGTTTACGCTTTTGGCGTGGACTCGGACATGATTTACCTGAGCTCGGCAGACATGATGACACGCAACACCGAGCACCGCGTGGAGATCGCCTTCCCCGTGCTCGACCCCACCTGCCGCGCCCTGGTACACGAGTACATGGGCATGCAGCTGCAGGACAACGTGAAGGCCCGCAGCCTCACGAGCGACGGCACCTGGGTCCCCGTGGAGTGTGCAGAGGGTGAGAAACCCTTCAACTCGCAGGAAGCTCTACTGGAGCGTGCCTATCGCAACGCCGAGGCCGCCGCGCAGCAGCGCGCACAGGAGAAGGAACGTGTGGCCGAGGAGGCCATTCAGGCCGAGGTTGAACACGGGGCAGCTGCCAAACCGGAAGCGGTTGCCGCTCCCCCGGTGAATGAGCCCGAGGCTGCCGCAGAGACCGCCGTGGAGAAAGCGCCCGAGCCCGCTACCGCGACTCCGGAGCCCGCCGCCGAGGCAAAGCCCACCCCTGCTCCTAAGCCGCAGCCGACCACACCCGAGGTTCAGAAGGTCCAGGCGACTGTCATTGAGCCCGAGCCT
>DBEXKF010000118.1:0-7718 GCA_048175045.1 Collinsella sp. | reverse complement strand
ACAGCCTTGCCCTTGCTGACCTGCGGTTTGATTTGGTTTGTCCCCGCAGCGCCGTATCTTGTCCACAGATCCGTCAAGCATTTGGTCAGCATTTGGTTGGAAGACGCATGAAGTGCCGTGTGAGTATGGACATATGTGGAGGTCATGAGGTTGTAGCTGCATATTCTTGCAGCCTGGGAGGTTGAAAGATATTATTACCAAGTCTTTTCCTGCTTCAGGCGCACCTTCACGACCTGAAGCCACATTTGCCCAGAGGAGGTGACAATATGAAGGCTTATGAACTGCTGTTCTTTGTTGACCCGTCGCTCGACCCCGAGACTCGTCTCGCTGTTATGAAGCGTATCGATACCACGATCGCTGAGGGCGCTGGCAAGGTCGACTCCGTTGACGAGTGGGGCAAGCGCAAGCTCGCCTACGAGATCAACGACCTCACCGATGGTGACTACACCCTCATCAACTTCCACGCAGATCCTACCCAGATCGCCGAGCTTGATCGCGTCCTGCGCATCACCGACGCTGTGGTCCGCCACATGATCGTCCGTCGCGACGACCAGGAGTAAGACTGTCGTTTTGGACTGGGCCTGTGCCCCAAGAGGAAGTAGTGAGTTATGAGCATCAATCGAGTGAACATCACCGGTAACCTCACGCGTGATCCCGAGCTGCGCGCCACCGCCGGCGGAACCCAGGTTCTGTCCTTTGGCGTCGCCGTGAACGATCGTCGCCGCAACCCGCAGACTGGCGAGTGGGAGGACTATCCCAACTTTGTCGACTGCACCATGTTCGGCACGCGCGCCGAGGCCGTGAGCCGTTTCCTGGCAAAGGGAAACAAGGTCGCGATCGAGGGCAAGCTGCGCTACAGCTCTTGGGAGCGCGACGGCCAGCGCCGGAGCAAGCTTGAGGTCATCGTCGATGAGATCGAGTTTATGAGCTCCCGTGGTGGCCAGGGTGGCTACGATCAGGGCGGTTACGCCCCCGCAGCCCCTGCAGCGCCCGCACCGCGTCCTGCCGCACCGGTGGCTACGCCGCCCGCGGTCGACGTCTACGATGAGGACATCCCGTTTTAAGGGCTGTTCACCTATTTTTGAGTGAGAGGCGGCTTCGGTTCGCCGAAGTTGCCAAATGAAAGGTATTTTGACATGGCTAATGATTTTTCTGCACGTCAGCCGCGTCGTAAGTACTGCCAGTTCTGCAAGGAGAACACTGAGTTCATCGACTATAAGGACACTCAGCTTCTCCGTAAGTACATGACCGACCGTGGCAAGATCAAGCCCCGTCGCGTCACTGGCGCTTGCACGCAGCATCAGCATGACATCGCCAACGCCATCAAGCGCGCCCGCGAGATGGCTCTCCTGCCGTACACCGTCCCCGTGGTTTCCTCTCGTGGCAACCGCGACCGCGGCTAAGAAGGGAGACGCATCATGAAGGTTATTCTTCTCGATGAGATCAAGGGCAAGGGCGGCGAGGGTGACGTCGTAGAGGTCGCTCAGGGTTACGCTGAGAACTTCCTGTTCCCCAAGAAGCTCGCTGTTGCCGCCACCAATGGCAACCTCAAGCAGCTTGACGAGCGCCGCAACAACATCGCCAAGCGCGAGGCCGTCCGTCTGGCTACCGCCAACGAGACCAAGGCTGCCTTCGAGGGCAAGACGGTCACCGTTGACGTCAAGGTCGGCGACGAGGGCATCCTCTTTGGCTCCGTTACCGCCGCTATGATCGCTGACGCCATCAAGGCTCAGCTCGGTATGGACATCGACCGCAAGCGCGTCGAGCTCGGTAAGCCCATCAAGGTTGCCGGTGCCCACACCGTTGCCATCTCGCTGTACCGCGAGATCAAGGCCGAGGTTGTCGTTCTCGTCGGCGTTACCGCCGAGGAGCTCGCTGCTGAGGCTGAGGTCGAGGAGGCCGCTGAGGTCGCCGAGGCCGAGACCGCCGAGGTCGAGACTGAGGCTGCTGCCGAGTAGCATTTGCTGCAACGCAACAATCTTGTTCTAAGAAGGGCGCTCTGGGAAACCAGGGCGCCCTTTTGTTTTTTTTGCGCTGAGTGAGTGTCATGGTGAACGTTGCGGCGAAGTCCTATATACAGGACCGTTCATCCGTTTGGTTCGGTGATGATTGGCGGCGCGCGGCCTGTTTTGGGACCGTGGCTGATACTATGGATGCTCGCAAGCGATATGAATGAGGATGCTCATGGCATATGACGAAAGGGAGACGGGGCTGACGGTTGAGGACCGCGGCTCAAAGTTGGGTCTTCCCCAAAACCAAGATGCAGAGGCCAATGTACTGGCCGCTATGCTGCTATCGCCCGAGGTGGTCGAAGAGGCCCAGGTCGAGCTGCAGCCTGATGACTTCTACCGGCCCATTCATAAGACCATCTACACCGCGATGGTCGATATGTACAACAGCCGCATTCCCATCGACTCCATCTCGCTGATCGATTACCTGAGAAGCATCAACAAGCTCGATGCCGTGGGCGGCGAAGCGTACATTTTGGAGTTGATGGGTCAGACCTTGTCGCTCGTCAACTGGCAGCACCATGCCGCCATCGTTCGCCGCGACTCGATGCTGCGCGAGCTGATCGGCGCCACCAACGAGATCAACGCGCTGGCATATAACGCCCCCACCGACACCAAAGAGGTTGTCGAGCTGGCCGAGAGCAAGCTGCTCAAGGTCACGGCACGCGAGGTCAAGTCGAGCTACAAGACGCTGACCGAGTTTATGGTCGAGGCCTATAACGAGGCCGAGGAAGTGTGCCAGGCCGGTGGCCAGGCTGCGGGCGTGCCCACGGGCTTCCCGTCGCTCGACCGCATGCTCATGGGCTTCCGCGAGGGCCAGCTCATCATTATCGGCGCCCGCCCTGCCGTGGGTAAGACGTCGTTCGCCCTGAATCTGGCGCTCAATGCTGCCGCTGCTGGTTATACCGTCGGCTTCTTCTCGCTGGAGATGTCGGGCAAGGAAATTGCCCAGCGTCTGATTTGCGCCTACGCCATGATCTCGATCAGTGACTTCCGCATGGGCCGCATTAGCCCCGAGCAGTGGGCCAATATCAACGAGGCTACGCAGACCTTGTCCAAGCTCGATATTCTGATTGACGATACGCCCGGCACCACAGTGACCGAGATTCGCGCCAAGAGCCGCCGCATGCTCCATAACAAGGAGAAGGCAATCATCATCCTGGACTACCTGCAGCTGGTGAGTCCTCCGCCGGGACGCCGCTCCGAGAGCCGTACCGTCGAGGTTTCGGAGATGTCGCGTGGTCTGAAGATCATGGCCAAGGAGCTCAAGATCCCGCTCATCGCGCTGTCGCAGCTCTCGCGTCAGGTCGAATCCCGTACCGGCAAGCGCCCGCAGCTTTCCGACCTTCGTGAATCGGGCTCCATCGAGCAGGACGCCGATATCGTCATGTTCTTGGACCGCTCCGCCGACGAGGCCGAAGCCTCGCGCGACGATCGACCCGACGAGGGCGTTACGCGCATCGTCGTGGCCAAGAACCGTTCGGGCCCGATCGGCGACGTCGACCTGATGTTCCTGCCGGCATCCACCAAGTTCTATGAGCTTGATGGGGCACATGCCGAGGAGTAGGACAGGCGCCCGTTGCACGGGTATACTGGGAATGTTTTGTGCTTCTGCGTGCCGGCATGGCGCGTAGACAGTCCATGAATGTAAGGAGTAAACATGCCGTCAACCGTTTTGGTCGGTGCCCAGTGGGGCGATGAGGGCAAGGGTAAGATCTGCGACCTGGTCGCCGGCGACTTTGATGCCGTCGTGCGCTATTCGGGCGGCAACAACGCCGGCCACACCATCGTCGTCAACGGCAAGAAGTACGGCCTGCACCAGGTGCCCTCCGGCATCATGTATTCCGACCACGTGTCGGTGATCGGTAATGGCTGCGTCGTCAACCCCAAGGTTGTCCTTGAGGAGATCGACATGTTCGAGGCCGACGGCATCACCACCAAGAACCTCAAGATTAGCGGCAACGCGCATGTCATCATGCCGTACCACATTGATCTGGATGGCGCCTTTGAGCAGAAGCTCGGCAAGAAGAACATCGGTACCACCAAGCGCGGCATCGGTCCGTGCTATCAGGACAAGATGGCCCGCATTGGCCTGCGCATGCAGGACATGCTGGACGAGGCGCTGTTCCGCGACAAGCTGGAGACAGCTCTCGCCCGCGTGAACCCCGAGCTCGAGCTCATCTACAACCTGCCCACCTACACCGTGGACCAGATTTGCGACGAGTACCTGCCGATGGCCGAGCGCCTGCGTCCCTACATCACCGAGACGAGCCTGCTGCTCAACAACATGATCGATGAGGGCAAGAACCTGCTGTTTGAGGGCGCCCAGGCGACGCTGCTCGACATCGACCACGGCACCTATCCGTACGTGACGTCTTCCAACTGCACCGCTGGCGGCGCCATCACCGGATCCGGCGTGGGCATGAAGAACGTCGACCGCGTGCTGGGCGTCATGAAGGCCTATATCACCCGCGTCGGTTCGGGCCCCATGCCCACCGAACTTTCCTATGAGTCCGAGGCTGGCCACACGCTGACCGAGGAGGGCTATGAGTACGGCGTGACCACCGGTCGCCGTCGTCGTTGCGGCTGGTTCGACGGCCCTATCGCCAACTATGCCTCGCGCGTCAACGGCCTCACCGACATCGCCGTGACCAAGCTCGACGTGCTTTCGGCCTTCGACACCATCAAGGTGTGCGTGGCCTACGACGTCGATGGCGAGCGCTATACCAGCGTGCCCGAGCATCAGGTGCGCTTTGAGCATGCCAAGCCCATCTACGAGGAGCTCCCTGGCTGGAAGTGCGACATCACCGGTTGCCGCAGCTTTGACGAGCTGCCGCAGGAGGCTCAGGACTACGTGGCGTTTATCGAGGATCTGGCACACACCCGCGTGACGTTCATTGGCGTTGGCGCTGGTCGCGAGCAGATTATCAACCGATTCTGGAAGTAATCGGGACTATTTGGTTATTGCGATATACCCCTTTGCAGCCCAAGCGGGCGGCCGAGGGGTATATTTGCTTGCAAAGGGCTCGCGCGGAGCGGGCCGTTAATCCATAGAGGAGGCACCCTTGAAGGCGGACACTCAAACCATCGACATCCTGTTGTTGGGCAGCGGCGGCCGTGAGCATGCTTTGGCAGCTAAGCTCGCAGCATCACCGCGCGCCGGCAAGCTCTACATTGCGCCGGGTAACGGCGGCACCGCGAGCTGCGGCGAGAACGTTGTTCTCGACGACTGCGATCCTGCGGCCGTGGCGGCGTTTGCGCAGAGCCACGGATGCGGACTCGTGGTAATTGGCCCCGAGGCTCCGCTCGTGGCGGGCGTGGCCGACGCCGTGCGCGCGGCGGGTATTCCCTGCTTTGGCCCGGGTGCCGAGGGCGCCCAGATGGAGGGCTCCAAGCTGTTCTCCAAGCAGCTCATGGAGCGTGCGGGCATTCCGACGGCAGCCTACGGCTCGTTTACCGACGAGGCTTCGGCTCTCGCCTACGTGCGCGAGCAGGGCGCCCCGCTGGTCGTCAAGGCCGACGGCCTTGCCGCGGGCAAGGGCGTTATCGTGGCGACCGAACTTGAGCAGGCCGAGGAGGCCGTGCGCGAGTGCTTTGGCGGCACCTTTGGCGATGCCGGCAATACCGTGGTCATCGAGGAGATGCTCGTTGGTCCCGAGTGCTCGCTGCTGGCCTTTACCGACGGCAAGACCGTGCGCCCCATGGCCACCTCGCAGGACCACAAGCGTGCGCTCGAGGGCGACAAGGGCCCCAACACCGGTGGCATGGGCGTCTACAGCCCGGTGCCCATCGTGACCGATGAGGAGCACGCCACCATGGTGAAGGTCATGGAGCAGACCGTGGCCGAGCTCGCTGCCGAGGGTATCGACTACCGCGGCTGCCTGTACGGCGGCTTTATGCTCACGCCTGCCGGCCCCAAGGTGCTGGAGTTCAATGCCCGCTTTGGCGACCCCGAGACGCAGGTCGTTCTGCCGCGCCTTAAGAACGACCTGGTCGAGGTCATGCTCGCCTGCGCCAACTGCGAGCTCGATCAGATTGAACTCGACTGGCGCGACGAGTGGGCCGTGGCCGTTGTCCTGACGAGTGCGGGTTATCCCGGCAGCTACGAGAAAGGCAAGGTCATTACCGGTATCGCCGATGCCGAGGCCATGGAGAACGTGACCGTGTACCACGCGGGCACTGCCGTGGTGGACGGCCAGCTTGTGACCAATGGTGGCCGCGTGCTTGCCGTGACCGCGCTGGGCGATACGTTTGAGAACGCCCGCAACCTTGCCTACGAGGCCTGCGAGAAGATTGATTTTGAGGGCAAGACCCTGCGTCACGACATCGGCCTGCGCGCGCTGCGCGGCCGCGACGCCTGGGATGCCTAAAATCCGAGAGGAATGAGACGGATGGACGAGAAGAACGAAGAGCTCGTGGACGCGCAGATCGTCGAAGAGGACAGCCGCGTGTATGGGCACGCCGAGGGCGAGCCTGGTGGCGAGGTCGCTGACGAGCCGGCGCTGGTGCTGGGCGATGACGACCCGCACGATGCCGAGCTGCACGAGAAGATTCTTTCGGAGGAGTGCGCCTGGAAGGGCAAGATCCTCGACGTCCACCGTCTTGAGGTTGAGCTGCCCAACGGTCGCCGCAGCGCCCGCGATATCGTTCGCCATCCGGGTGCGGCGGCTGTTGTGGCACTGACCGAGAGCGGCAAGATCGTACTGGTGCGTCAGTACCGCACCGCCATCGACCGCGTGACGGTCGAGATTCCCGCCGGCAAGCTCGATCCAGGCGAGGACCCGCTCGATTGCGCCAAGCGCGAGCTGCATGAGGAGACGGGCTTTAGGGCTGGTCGCATTCGCTTTTTGACGTCGATTGTCACGTCCTGTGGTTTTTGCGATGAGATTATCCACATCTACTTGGCTACCAAGCTCGAGTTTGATGCGCCCAACCCCGATGATGACGAGTTTGTCAACGTGGACCTCGTGCCGCTGCACGAGCTGATCGACGCCGTGCTTGACGGCAAGATCGAAGACGCCAAGACCGTCGTGGGCGCCTTGGCCTGCGACAGCATCGCACACCGCCTTGGGGGCACGGAGCTTTAACGAGTGGGGATAGCCCTGGGACAAGTACTACTGATTGCTTTGTCCCAGGGCCTTACGTTGCTGATATTTCTTTGAGGATCACATGCTGAAGAGGTTTCTTTCGTATTACGAGCCCCAGATGGGGCTTTTTGTTGCTGATACTGTTTGTGCTCTGGTGCTTGCCGCCATTGACCTTGCTTTTCCTATTATTCTGCGTAATTTGACCGGTGGGCTATTTACTCAGGGTCAGGCTGCCATTATGCAGGCGCTCGGCATGATCGCGGTGGGCTTGGTGCTGATGTATGCCGTCCGCTGCGCCTGCCGCTACTTTGTGAGCTATTGGGGCCACGTGATGGGCGCGCGCATGGAGTCCAAAATGCGCGAGGACCTGTTCGACCAGTATGAGCGCTTTAGCTTTGCGTACTTCGACCGCAACAGCTCGGGTGACATGATGAGCCGCGTGGTCAACGACCTGTTCGATATCTGCGAGGCGGCGCATCACGTACCCGAGTGGATCATCATCTGCGGTATCGAGATTATCGGCTCGTTTGTGATCCTCTTTACCATCGCTCCGGTGCTGGCGCTTGCCATGGCCGTGGTGACGGCGGCGTTTGCGGTCGTCATGTTTTGGCAGAACATGCGC
>DBEXKF010000117.1:0-1845 GCA_048175045.1 Collinsella sp. | reverse complement strand
GGTGACAGGGAATTTGGCCAGGGCGTGGGTTGCTATGCAGCGCATAGCCCACATAGCGCGCGCTTCGCGGACGACCGGCGAGCAGCGCCACCTGTCCGTACGTGGCGACCATCCCCTCGGGAATCTGCTCGACCACCTCGTACACCCGCTCAAAAAAGCCCTCAGACGCCATTGCTCACTCCCTTCCACCCGGAAAAGCATAAACTACCACAAAGGTGCCTGTCCCCTTTGTGGTAGTTTATGGCAAGTCGGTTAATTGGCGGGCTGGAAGAAGGCTACGGCTACGGCGCCGGGACCTACGTGGGTGCCGATGGTGGCGCCGATAGTGTGGACGGGCAGCTCGCCCTCGGTGTGGCCAGCCCACAGCGCCGCACTGTCATCGATATACTTCTTGAGCACCGCGTCCGAAAGGCCCGTATAGCCGAGCGCCAGCGGCATGGAAAAGTCGACGCCGCCCGCCTGCTCGACCTTCTGGTTCAACAAGTTTCGACCGTTTTTGGAACCGCGCGCCTTGCCCAACTGCACGATGAGGCCGTCCTCGGCGGCCACGACCGGCTTCACGTTGAGCAGCGTACCCACGGCGCCGGCCGCAGCAGACAGACGACCGCCACGCACCAGATACTCCAACGTCTCGAGCAGGCCGATGACGACCACGCGGTCACGGACGGCCTCGACGGCCGCCGCGATCTGGGCCGCACTACGGCCCTCGCCCACCAAGCGCAGCGCATACTCGACCAGCACGCGCTCGCCCAAGGTCACGTTATTGCTGTCCACGACGAACACGTCGCCGCCCGGCGCCTCGGCAAGTGCCGTACGAGCACTCTGGTTGGTGCCCGAAAGCTTGGCGCCCACGGTAATAATCACCGCCTCGTCGCCGGCCTCACGCGCCTCGGCAATCGCCTGCGAAAACGCGTACGGGTTGACTTGGCCGGTCTTGGGCAGTTCATCGCGCTCCACGAGCATCTCGTAAAAGCGCTGGTGATCGATGTCGACGCCATCCATATACACATCGGTGCCAAAGGTGACGGACAGCGGCAGAACACGTAGAGCGGGGTGCTCCGCCGGAGACATATCGCTGGCGGAATCGGTAATAATGCGGACGGACATAGCGAATCCTTTCTTGCGCAGGTCTCGCGCAGGGAATTTTGACAACAATGTCCCGACACGGCGTGCGCGCTCAAACGGGACGATGCAGTTGTTAATTGGAAGCAAATGCCTTGGCGGCCTTAGATCTCGCGCAGGGTGTTGAGAATCGTGCGCAGCGACGCATACATCTGCTCGCGCTGCTCCACGCCCATGGCCTTACCGGTGGTGTCGAGCACTTCGCGAATGATGTGATCGGCCTCGCTCATGCTCTCGCCGCCCAGGGCAGTCAGGCGCACCGGGGCACGGTACTTGACGGCCGCATCACCCGAATCATCGACCTCGACGTAGCCGCCCTCCTCCAGATGTGCCAGTGTGCGCGAAACGGCGGCACGGGTAACGCCGGCCATGCGGGCGAGGTCGGCGCCAGTCAGGCCGTCCTTGCTGCGCTCAAGATAGTACAGGCACATGACGTCGGAGCCCTTAAGGCCGAGCCTTGCGCCTTCGGACGTCTTGATGCGCTGAATCTCCTTGTAGAGACCGCTGATCAGTCCGACAAATTCCTCAAAACGTGTCTCGTCGTTCTGCCGCATGGTGACGACCGCCTTTCGCTTACATGATGCTAACGGGTAAACATCTTAGACGCATAAGGCAGTACCCTTACCCAAACATCCCATTTGTTAACCCCTTAACATAAAAACCACCACAAAGGGTACAGGCACCTTTGTGGTGGTTTGGAGCATCAATAGGTTCTAGGCGCCG
>DBEXKF010000116.1:0-4384 GCA_048175045.1 Collinsella sp. | reverse complement strand
CACGGTCTCGCTCTTGCCGCCAAATGTAAAGGTGACGTTGTCGGTCATAATCGGCAGCGTCGAAGTCACGGTCACGTCGGAATCCTTGGCTGCGCTTCGCTCATCCAATGCCGCGCACGTCTGCGAAAAATCGTCGGGATTGGCAACCGCCAGCAGGTCATAGCGCGTGATATGCCCGTACTGCTTGGGCGAAAGCGCCACCGACGTATCGCGGATGCCCATGCCGCAAATCACAAGCGCCGTACAGCCCGCGATGCCAAAGATGGTCATAAAGGCGCGCTTTTTGTAACGGAATAGGTTGCGTGCAGCGACCTTGTTCAAAAAGCCCATGCGGCGCCAGATAAAGCCGATGCGCTCGAGCAAGATGCGCGAGCCAGCGCGCGGGGCCTTGGGACGCATAAGCGAGGCCGGGGTCTCGGCCATCTCGTGGCGGCAGGCGATAATCGTGGCGCCCACCACGCCCACGGCAAACAGCGCCACCGAGACGATCGAGGACACGATGTCGTACGAAAGCAGCATCTGGGGCAGCGAGTACATGTCGTCGAACACCGTAAACAGGAACAGCGGCAGGCCCACAAATCCGATGATGTTGCCGAGCACGCCGCCGATCAGACAAGCCCACAGCGCATAGTCCACGTATTTGGACAGGATGCGTCCGCGCGAATAGCCGAGCGCCTTATACAGGCCGATGAGCGTGCGCTCCTCCTCGACCATACGCGTGGCGGTGGTAAGGCTGATGAGCACGGCGACGATAAAGAAGATGAACGGGAACACCGTGGCGATGGCTTCAATTGACGAGCTATCGCTCTCCACGCTCGAGTAGCTTGCGATATTGCCGCGGTCCTGGATGTACCAGGTGCATTCGCCCAGGTCGGAAAGCTCGGCGCGGGCGTCGGCAAACTGTTGGTCGGCGGCGGCACGGCGCTGGTCCAGGTCGGCTTGCGCCTGCGCACGCTCGTCGCTGCCCTCGGCCATGCGATTGATGTTGTCCTGCTCGATCCCAAAGAGCATGGCGGCCTGACGCTCGGCCGCATCCAAGCTTGTCGGCGTGTCGACCGTCAGCTCCTGAGCGCGCGCCTTCTCACGCTCCTCGCGGATCTTCTCTATATTGCCCTTGACCTCATTGATCTTTGCCGCGTAGGCATCCGAATATGAGTTGAGATCCTTGGCTCCCTCGACGACCACGTGGACCGCGGAGTAGGAAGAAGATGTCGCGGCGTCCTCGCTCACATAGAACTTATAGTCCGCGGCCGAAGCAGCGCGAAAGGCGTTGACTGTCGAGTCGGAGCTCACATCAGTGGGATCGAGAACCTCGGCCGTGATGGTGTAATCGCCATCGGCAAACTGATCCTTGGCGCTTTGGTTCGACGAGCTCGCATCGTTGGCAGCAAAGCTCACCGTATCGCCGAGCTTTTTGCCCGAAGCCTTCAGGAACTTCGAAGTCACCGCGACCTCATCGGCGCTCTCGGGCAAATCGCCGTTCACGAGCACTGGCTGATCGATATTCTCCTTGGAGAGACTTTGCACGACCACGCGCTCGCGCGTTGTGCCCACGGCGGTGTAGGCGGTCTCGGTGTAGATGCCCTCGGCCGTTTCGACGCCATCGACCTCTTGGATGGCGTCGAGATCATCGTCAGTCAGGCCATAGGTCGACTGCACGTTAATGTCATAGACATTTTGCTGGTCGAAGTAGGCGTCAACCGAATCGCACAGGTCCTCGCAACCCGCCTTAAGGCCGCACATCACGCTCACGCCGAGCGCGGTGATCACGACGATAGACAAGAAGCGTTTGAGGCTGCCGCGAATCGTGCGGTAGACACCGCGGCGAAACACCGTCGGCACCATATCGTTTGAGCTTTGGGCAGTGCGGTAGGTCGTAAAATCCTGCTCGCGCTCCGTGTTCTGCGCGTCGCGGCGTTGGCTGTTTTGGCGGTCCTGATCCATGGGCGCTACCACTCGATCGTCTCGATAGGCACGGGATTTTGCTGGACCGTCTCGCTCTCCACGCGGCCGCTCTTAAAGCGAATCAGGCGATCGGCCATGGGCGCGAGCGCGGAGTTGTGCGTGATGATGATGACCGTAATGCCCTGCTTGCGGCAGGTATCCTGCAGCAGCTGCAAGATCTGCTTGCCGGTTTTATAGTCGAGCGCGCCCGTGGGCTCGTCGCACAGAAGCAGCTTGGGGTTCTTTGCCAGTGCGCGGGCGATGGACACGCGCTGCTGCTCGCCGCCCGAAAGCTGTGCCGGAAAGTTGCCCAGGCGCTCGCCCAGGCCAACCTGGCGAAGCGTTTGTTCGGCATCGAGCGAATCGGGGCAAATCTGAGCTGCGAGCTCAACGTTTTCGAGGGCCGTCAGGTTGGGGACCAGATTGTAGAACTGGAAGACAAAACCGACATCGGCGCGGCGGTATTCCACGAGCTGCGCCTCGTTAGCGGAGCTCACATCGCGCCCGTCCACCGTCACGGTGCCGGAAGTCGCCGTATCCATGCCGCCCAGAATGTTGAGCGCCGTGGTCTTGCCGGCACCCGAAGCACCCAAAATGATGGCGAGCTCGCCGCGCTCGACCGTAAAGCTCGCGCCGTCGAGTGCGTGAATGCGGGCGTCGCCCTCGCCGTATGCCTTGATGACGTCTTTGAATTCGATATAAGCCATCGATCGGTTCCCATCTGGTCGGATAACTCTTTAGTATTACCCATTTCGCACCGACTAAAAAGGGACGGGTTTATTTTGGCAGGTTCTATATGGGGAAACGGCAGCTATAGATGAGGCGCCGGGGAGGCAGAGAAATCATCGATGGGGTCAGGCCGACCGCCAAACACAACGCACGCATCTCAATCTGTCAGCCAAATCATTCGAACAGCTGTTCGTTTCTATGATATGATTCCGCTATCTAAGCAGGCCAATACGCAGAAAGGCGGCCAACATGGCGTTCGACTTTAAGAAGGAATGCAAGGAGCTCTACAGACCTGCAAGCAAGCCGAGTATCGTAACTGTCCCGCCTATGAGCTACGTTGCCGTTCGCGGAAAGGGCGACCCAAATACCGAAGGTGGCGAGTATCAAAACGCCCTGCCGCTGCTTTACGGCATCGCCTATACCGTCAAGATGTCGAAGAAAGGCTCAAGGAGTATCGAGGGCTATTTCGACTTTGTGGTACCGCCGCTCGAGGGTTTCTGGTGGCAAGATTCCCCGAGCGGTGACATCGATTATGTACGCAAGGACGATTTCAACTTTATCTCGTGCATCCGCCTGCCCGATTTCGTCACTCAGGATGACTTTGACTGGGCGGTCGCGGAAGCCACGGCCAAAAAGAAACTGGACTTTTCTGCCGTCGAGCTGCTTAAAGTTGACGAGGGTCTCTGCGTTCAATGCATGCATACCGGACCCTACGACAGCGAGCCGGCAACCGTAGACGCCATGCATGAATATGCGACCGAGCAGGGCTATGTCCCCGACTTCTCAGACACCCGTTTACATCACGAAATCTATCTTTCCGATCCACGCAAGTGTGCGCCGGAGAAACTTAAGACTGTGGTTCGTCATCCTATCAAGCGCGCTGAATAGCGTGGAGCGTCATTTCACGCGCTGGGTTTTAAGCCAGCCAACCAGCCGCCTCCTAGGCTGTCAAGCAATTATCTTGACGCGGCCCGTCGCATCTTATAAGTTTGTTTTGCTAAAGCTGGAAAGCCTCTCAACGATGCGCAACTCCAGCTCTTTTTCTATCAAGAGGCTTAATGAAATACCAGAAGTCGCGGATATCCATCAACGAACAAATAGCACTATTGACAGAAAACAAGGGTCTTAAGTGCTCTGATCAAAGCGAACTCGAGCGAGCTTTGGTCGAAGTCGGCTACTACAGGCAAAGCACTCGAACGCTACTCCTCGTACGCGCCCTCAAGCCGAAGCAGCCACTCCTTGCGGTCGAGACCGCCGGCATATCCATTGAGCGACCCGTCGGCCGCCACCACGCGATGGCATGGCACAATAATCGAAACAGGGTTGCGAGCGACCGCGGCCCCCACGGCACGGGGAGACACAACGGGTGTCTCATTTCCCGGCACACGATGTCGAGCCGCAACACGCTGGGCGATCTCGCCATACGTAGCGACCTCGCCACGCGGAATAGAAAGTAGCTCGTACCAAACTTCACGCTGAAACGCCGTGCCAATCAAATGCAACGGCGGCGTAAACCGAGGTTCCTGCCCTGCAAAATAAGCATTCAGCCAAGTCCACGAACGCTCAAGCACCGAAGACGCCGCACCATTTGCAGGACTCACCGACGACATGCCGCCAGCACCAGAAACTGCATCGGCGCCTTCAACATGTTCAGGATCTTCTTTGAGAAGCGTGGAGCCAAAATGCTCCTGCCCCTCAAACCAAAGTCCCG
>DBEXKF010000115.1:0-1889 GCA_048175045.1 Collinsella sp. | reverse complement strand
TTGAGTGTCTCAGCTTCCTTAGGAAAGGTCCTCACCATTAGAAGCAATAACTTTCTTGTACCAGTCGAAGCTCTTCTTTTTGGAACGCTTGAGGGTACCGTTGCCGGCGTCGTCGCGATCCACATAGATAAAGCCGTAGCGCTTGGACATCTCGCCCGTACCGGCGGATACCAGGTCGATCGGGCCCCAGGTGGTGTAGCCCAGCAGGTCAACGCCGTCCTCGGTCACCGCATCGCGCATCGCGGCGATATGCTGGCGCAGGTAGTCGATACGGTAGTCGTCGTTGATGGAACCATCCTCCTCGACAACATCCTTGGCGCCCAGGCCGTTCTCAACCACAAACAGCGGCTTCTGATAACGGTCGTACAGGTCGTTGAGCGTAATGCGGAAGCCCAGTGGATCGATGGCCCAGCCCCACTGGCTCTCCTGCAGGTAGGGGTTCTTGGCGCCGGCGAAGGCGTTACCCTGGGTGCGCTCGACATCGGGGTTATTGGCACCGGCGGAGCAACGGGTGCTGTAATAGCTAAAGCTGATGAAGTCGACGGTGTTAGTGGCCAGGATCTCGCGGTCCTCGTCCGTCATGCCCACATCGATGCCTAGACGCTCGAGCTTCTTGACGGCATAGGCCGGGTAGTAGCCACGGCTCTGAACGTCGACGAAGAAGTAGTTGTCCTGATTGTCGAGCTGCGCCTGGCGCACATCGCCCGGGCGGCAGCTGTAGGGGTAGTAGCTACCTGCGGCGAGCATGCAGCCGATCTTGACCTCGGGGTCGATCTCGTGGGCAATCTTGGTTGCCCAAGCGCTGGCGACGAGCTCGTTGTGGGCGGCCAGGTACTCGACGGCCTCCTTGTTCTCGCCTTCCTCAAAGACCAGACCGGCACCCATAAACGGCAGGTGCAGAATCATATTGATCTCGTTGAAGGTAAGCCAGTACTTCACCAGGCCCTTGTAGCGGGTGAAGATCGTGGTCGCGAGGTTCTTGTAGAAGTCGATGAGCTTGCGGTTGCGCCAGCCGCCGTACTCCTTGATGAGGTGAATCGGGCAGTCGAAGTGCGTGATGGTCACGAGTGGCTCGATGCCGTGCGCCTGACACTCGCGGAACACGTCCTCGTAGAAGGCCAGGCCAGCCTCGTTGGGCTCGGTCTCGTCGCCGTTGGGGAAGATGCGGGTCCACGCCAGGCTCATGCGGAAGGTCTTAAAGCCCATCTCGGCAAAGAGGGCGATGTCCTCCTTGTAATGGTGATAGAAATCGATGCTGGTCTGCGCGGGATAGTAATAGCCGTCCTCGAAGTCGAGCATTTTACGCTGGCCGGAGACCACCGCATAGCGCTCGGGGCCGTGCGGAGCCACGTCCACGTTGGCAAGGCCGCGGCCGTCCACGTTATAGGCGCCCTCGCACTGGTTGGCAGCTGTCGCGCCGCCCCACAGGAAGTCATTGCGGAAAGCCATGTATCAATCCCTTCGCACGCTGTTTGTCGTGGTTTCAGTATCCCCGCAAATAGGGCCTCGCTCAACGACAGCGACGCAGGCCGATACTTCTTTTCGCACGCAGGTGCTCGACAGCCGCCCCGTCTGACACTTTTTGATACCCGCCTGCCAACCGCCACAAAGGGGACAGGCACCTTTGTGGCGGTTGGGGGCGGTTTGTCTCGATCTGTAACAGGTAGGCAGCCAAAACCGGGCCTGATGTTACAGATCGAGATTGTTCGGTCAGCTTCTGCAGTTTGTCTAAATCTGTAACAGGTAGAGACGATTTAGCCCGCTAGATGTTACAGATCGAGACAGAAGATTCTAGTCGCAGGTGATGCCGAGGTTTTGCCGACGAGGCCTACGTAACCGCCTTCGCTCAGCAATTCATTTGACTGAATAGGAAAGAAAGGAAAAAATAG
>DBEXKF010000114.1:0-2649 GCA_048175045.1 Collinsella sp. | reverse complement strand
CCTCGCCCGCCAAATGCCTTTGATACGGCAGATAGAAGATACCCAGGTCGTTGGCGATGGTCTGCAGGTTACAGTTGCCGCTGCGCACGCAGCTCGTGCACTGCGAATCGTGCTGGGACAGCAGCAGCTGCACGTTGGTGCGACGGGCCTCGCGGGCCTTGGGGCTGTTGGTGTGGACCACCATGCCGTCGAGCACGTAGTTGTTGCAGGCGGCAACCAGCTGATCGCAGCCCTCAACCTCGACCACGCACACGCGGCAGCCGCCGATCTCGTTTAGATCGCGCAGGTAGCACAGGGTGGGAATCTGAATGCCGACGGACTTGGCCGCATCCAGGATCGTGGTGTGCTCGGACACCACGACTTCGCAGTTATCGATAATGAGCCTGACCATGTTGTGCGCTCCGTTTTCGCTGTTGTCGCCGACGGTGGTTTCGTTGAGCTCTACCATTCCAGGTTCCTCCCTCCGCGGAACGCACCAAAGCCAAAGTGGTCGCAACGCAGGCAGCGACTCGCCTCTTGGCGTGCCTCCTCCTCGGTAAGGCCCTGTTCGACCAGATTCCAATCGTGGATGCGCTCGCCAGCCTCGCGCTCGCCCAGCTCGCAGCGGCCGCACTCATGCTTGCCCTTAAACTGAACGGTCGGCAGCTCCACGTCGAGCTTAATCTTGTGGTCGAAGCCCAGGTAGCGGTCGATATTTGCCGAAGCTACGCGGCCGGCGTTGATGGCACGGATGACGGTGGCGGGGCCGGTCTGGCAGTCGCCGCCGCTAAAGAGACCATCGAAACTGGGCACGGCGCCGTCCGAATCGGTGACGACGCGACCCCACTTGCAGGCGATGCCCATGTCCTCAAACGGCTTGGAGTCGATGTCCTGGCCAATGGCGACGAACACGCGCTCGCAGGGAATGACCTGCTCGGGCGTGGCGGCGGCACGCGGGGCCGGGCGCCCGCGGCGGGGCTCGCCGATAATCTGCGGCTGCACGCGCAGGCCGTTCACGCGTCCGTCCTCGCCCGTCTCAATACCGAGCGGGGCTGTGAGCTCCAGAACCTCGCAACCCTCGGCCTGGGCACCGGCAATCTCGGCGTCCTGGGCCGTCATATCGCAGATGCGGCGGCGGTAGACAATGCTCACCTTTTCGGCACCGCAGCGCACGGCAGAGCGTGCCACGTCCATGGCCACATTGCCGCCGCCGATGACGCACACGCGCTGGCCGCTCAGGTCGGGCAGTTCGTCGTCGCCGATGGCACGCAGCATCTTGACGGCCGACTCCACGCCGGGCGCCTCTTCGCCCGGAAGGCCGAGCTTCTTATCGCTGTGGGCGCCAATGGCCAGGTAGACGGCATCGAACTCGTCGCGCAGGCGGGCAAGCTCCTCGCCGTTGACGGAGTGGTCGAGTTCCACGTCGATGCCGGCGCTCAAGATCCAGTCGATCTCGGCCTGCAGGCGCTCGCGCGGCAGGCGGTAGCTGGGGATGCCGTAGCGCAACATGCCGCCCAAGTGATGACGCTGCTCAAAGATCGTCACCTTATGGCCCATCACGGCCAGGTAGTAGGCGCAGGAAAGGCCGGCCGGACCGCCGCCAATCACGGCGATGCGCTTGCCGGTGTTGTCGACCACGCTGGGCTTGCAATCGTTGAGGTCGCTGTGCTCAACGGCAAAACGCTTGAGGGCAAGGATGTTCATGGGGTCGTCGACCATGCCGCGACGGCAGTGCATCTCACAGGGATGCTCGCACACCAGGCCGCAAACGAGCGGCAGCGGGTTGTTCTTGCGGATGACCTTGACGGCATCGGCATAGCGGCCGGCCTCGACCAGCGAAATGTAACCGGGAATGTCGACGTGCGCCGGGCAGCCCGAGACGCACGGGACGCGGGCCTCGCGGTCAAAGCCACAGGAGTGCTCGCGGATGTGGTGCTCAAAGTCGTCGCGGAAACCGCGGATAGCCGTAAGCGCCATGGCGCCGGCCTCGTAGCCGATAGCGCAGTCACTCGAAAGGTAGATGGTGCGGGCCGTGCGCTCAATCACATTGAGCGTGGACTCGTCGGCGCGCCCTTCGAGCACATCGGCGAGCAGGTCGCTCAGCGCGCTCAGGCCCACGCGGCAGGGCGTGCACTTGCCGCAGCTCTGGGTGGAGCACAGGTTGACGAGCGCTGCCGTAAACTCAACGGGACACGGGGCGAGCGAACTCACCGCCAGACGACGTCCGAGTGCATCGTGCAGGTCGTCCATGACGGCCTGAGCGTGGCTGCGTTCCATTACGTGCAGTCGAGCCATAAGATCCCCTCTCACATGGCAGCCCGGAGGCGAGGCCGGGCGAAATTGCTACACGCACAACACTGACCTAAAAAGTTGTGAGGTCTCCATACGGTTCGGCAGGCGGTATAAAATGTCACCCTCAGCGGTGAAATAGAACATTACCGCAGATAAATGCCATATTTGATAAAACGCGTTACCAAACGACAATGCCCCGCCCACGCAATCACGTGGGCGGGGCATTAATCAAGTTTTGCGGTCAGCGACTCTTTTGTGCCAGCGACCTTCTGCCTTTAGCTAAGCTCGGGCCAGTAACCCTTGTTGGCCTCGATCATGTCGTCGAGGACTTCCTTGGCAACCTTCATCGACGGCACGGTCTTGTTCAGCGTGAAGGCC
>DBEXKF010000113.1:0-2028 GCA_048175045.1 Collinsella sp. | reverse complement strand
GCTGATCGGCCAGGACACGGGTATTTGGGGTAACGACTTGGCCGCAGAAGCCGTCGCCGCGGGCTCGCCGCGCAATCTGGCGCAGCTGCTGCGTGCCGTCGCCGAGACCGTGCGCCCGCACAACGTCTGGGTCCGCGTGCTCTACCTGCAGCCCGAGGGCATGACTGACGAACTCATCGAGACGATTCGCGATACGCCCGAGGTGCTGCCCTATATCGATATCCCCGTGCAGCACTGCGACGCGCGCATCCTCAAGGCCATGCGTCGCTCCGGTTCGCGCCAGGAGCTCGAGGATCTGTTCCGCGACCTTCGCGAGCGCATCCCCGGCATCGTGATCCGTTCCACGGCCATGGTCGGCTTCCCGACCGAGACCGACGACGAGTTCCGCGACCTTATCGACTTTATGGACACCGTCGGCTTTGACTACACGAGTGTCTTTGCCTACTCGCGTGAGGAAGGCAGCCTGGCCGCCAAGATGGAGGGTCAGGTCGATGAGGAGGTTAAGCTCGAGCGCGCCCAGGAGGCCATGGACCTGGCCGAGTCGCTCGGTTTTGCCGCCACCGCCGCACATGTGGGCGAGCGCGCCCAGGTAATCGTCGACGGTATCGAAGAGACCGAGGATGGCGCCGAGCTGATCGGCCATGCCTGGTTCCAGGCGCCCGATTCCGATGGCGCGGTGCATCTGGACGCCAGCGAGGCGTCCGTGGGCGATATTTTGACCGTCGAGTTTACCGATAGCTTCTGCTATGAGCTTATCGGTCATGTTGTGGAGTAGGAGAGCGTCGTGGCTAACGAGAGCAATAAGGAACTGACGAGTGTCTGGACGCCCGCCAACATCGTGACGTGCGTTCGCATCGTCTTTATCCCGGTGTTCATGATCGTCTCGGCGCTTTCTCACAAGAGTGTTGCCGGTACGGATTGGAGCACCTTCGACGGCCCGCTCGCCGCCGCTGCCTTCATTCTGTATGTGATCCTGTCGTGCACCGATAAGGTCGACGGTTATCTGGCGCGTTCGCGCAACGAGATCACCGACTTCGGTAAATTCTTGGACCCCATCGCCGATAAGCTGCTCGTGTTCTCGGCCCTGCTGCTGTTCTTGGATTTTGGCGCGGTGACCGTGTGGTCCGTGTTCATTATCCTGTTCCGTGAGCTTCTGGTGAGCGCTCTTCGCATGGTCGCGAGTGCGGCCGGTGTGGTCGTTGCGGCCGATAAGCTCGGCAAGTACAAGACGGCAACCACGATGGTCTCCATTTGCGGTTACCTGTGCGTTTTTGCTATGGCCGGCTTGCACCTTGGCCCGGTGGCGCTGACGCTCGGCATCTACTCGGTGTCGCGCTTCCTGTACGCCGTTGCCGTTGTCCTGACCGTTATCTCGGGCGCCCAGTACTTCTGGAACTGCCGCAAGATCGTCTTTTCGGTCTAGGTCCTGGTGGGTATGACGGACTCTTTTGAGCAGATTTCCGCACATAACGAGGAGCTGGCGCGTGATATTGTCGAGCGCGCGAGCGCTCGGGGCGTGACGGTTTCGACGGCTGAGTCGCTGACGGCGGGTATGATCGCCTCGACGATTGCGGATATCCCGGGCGCCTCGGCGGTGCTGCGTGGCGGTGCGGTAACCTACTGCGATGAGATTAAGCATCGCGTGCTGGGTGTTGAGCAGGAGACGCTCGACCGCTACACCGCGGTGTCGCATCAAACTGCGCGCGAGATGGCGTCGGGTTCGCTGGAGCTGTACCAGAGCGATATTGCAGTGAGCGCAACGGGTTATGCCGGCCCCGGCGGTGGTACTGAGGACGATCCTGCTGGCACTTTCTATATTGGCTGGGCACATCGTTCCGCCGATGGGGGAGTGCCGGTCGTGGACTCTGTGCGCTGCCACTATGAGGGCGACCGTTCGTGTGTTCGTGCCCATGCGGTCACGGAGGCATTGGGTCGCATTGCCCTTGTGCTCAACTCTATGGAATAGACGTGTTTTAAGGGGCCTCCGAGCCCCTTAATTGTGGAGATAGGGGCCTTAGGCTCATTTGG
>DBEXKF010000112.1:0-5369 GCA_048175045.1 Collinsella sp. | reverse complement strand
TGCCGATGTTGCCGGAGCCCGCCTTGCGAATGTCGGTGTGGTTGAACACGCGGCCCAGGATCAGGCCAAACGGAATTGCTCCGATAAAGAACGAGACCACGGCGCAGATGGCGGTCAGCAGAATCGGATTATGCATCCTTTTGCTCCTTCTTCCTAAAGAAGAGTCGAATGGGTGTGCCGGCAAAGTCGAAGGTCGAGCGCATGCGGTTCTCGATGTAGCGCTGATAGGTGTCGTTGACCAGATCGCTGTGGTTGACGAAGAACGTGAACGTCGGCGGGTTGACGCCCGTCTGGGTCACGTAGTGCATGCGCAGGCGGCGCTTGCCGTCCACCACGGTATGACCGAACTCGCGCAGATCGGTGAGGAACGTGTTGAGGCGCGAGGTGCTGATCTTTTGCGAGCGCGTCTTTTCGGCGGCGTCGACCATCGCCCAAATCTTCTCGACGCTGCGGCCAGTGAGGGCAGAGATGCGCAGGTACTGGGCCCAGGGAGCCATGACGCCCAGACGGCGGTCGATGGTCTCCATGCAGGCCTCGCGCTTGCGATCGTCGTCGAGCAGGTCCCACTTGTTTAGCAGCACAACGATGGCGCAGCCGCGCTCGATGGCAAGGCCCATGACCTTCTGGTCCTGCTCGGTAACGCCCACGGAGGCGTCGACGACGAGCAGCGCCACGTCGGCACGGTCGATGGCGCGCAGGCCGCGGACCATCGAGTAGTACTCGATGTTCTCGTACACGGTGCTCTTCTTACGGATACCCGCAGTGTCGACCATGCGGTAGTGCTTGCCGTTGCGCTCGACGACCGTGTCGATGGCGTCGCGCGTGGTGCCGGCAATGTTGGAAACGATGGAGCGGTCGGCGCCCAGGATGCGGTTGAACAGCGAGGACTTACCGGCGTTGGGGCGGCCGATGATAGCCACGTTCAGCGCATCGGGGAACTCGTCGGCGATCTCGTCCTCCTCCTCAGGAAGCAGGGCCACGATGTCGTCGAGCAGGTCGCCGGTGCCGTGGCCGTGCAGCGCCGAGAGCGGCGTGGGCTCGCCGATGCCGAGGGAATAGAACTCCCAGATGCTGTCGTTCTCGCGATCGGGGTTGTCGAGCTTGTTTACCAGCAGAAAGACCGGCTTGTCGGAGCGCTTGAGCATGCGGGCGACCGACTCGTCCTCTTCGGTGACGCCGGTGCGGCCGTCGACCACAAACAGGATGACGGCGGCCTCCTCGGCGGCGGCGAGCGCCTGGTCGCGGATGGACGTGGCGAAGACGTCATCGCTCTTGAGCGGTTCGATGCCGCCCGTGTCGACGATGGTGAACTCGCGGCCGTTCCAATCGGCCGTGTGGTATGAGCGGTCGCGCGTGACGCCGCGGGACTCATGGACGATGGCGTCCGAGGTCTGGGCCAGGCGGTTGACGAGCGTGGACTTGCCCACGTTGGGGCGTCCGACGACGGCGACGATAGGTTTCATCTGCACTCCTTTAATGGGTAGGGTCAGCGGAATTAGTAGAGTCGGCAGGCACAATGCCAAGGATATGCTCCAGAGTATCGAGCAGCTCATGTGGCATGGTCGACACCACATGAACCTCGGCGCCGCGACTGGTAAGGCTTGCGAGTAAATCGTCACGATGATACTCGTCAAGCGTCATGCCGTCAGCGTTGAACATGAGCTTAGGCACAAAGAGCATAACCCCCGACAGATCTTGGGGCAGCTGCTCCAGAATGTCACACGCGACGATGAGGCCGGTCACGTCCACGTTGCCGCCAAAGTAGCGGTTCTTGATGGCTGTGACGGTGCCGGCGAGACCATACGGCGACTCCACAAAGCGCGCCACGGTGTCGCGCGCGCTGGCGCCGGAGAGGCACAGCAGGTGCTGTCTGCGAGCGGCGATGGCCTCGCGGACGCGGGCTAGGCGCTCGGCATCGGCGGCAAGCACATCGTCCGTCTCGTCTAGGTATGAGCGGATCATGCCGATACCGTCGTAGTACTGCGGATAGCCGTCGTAAAAGTCCGCCTCGGGCGGATCGATGCCGGCGTCCAGGTAGAACTCGTCGCTCATCTGGAAGGTGTGGCGGCCAAAACGCTCGAAGGCGCGGTCCTGGTAGGGACGGATCATGGCGATGGTCTCGCGCGCCAGCTCGGGCTTGTCGCTGTAGGACCAGCTAAAGCGGTTTTGGTGCTTGGTAAAACCGAGCGGTACAATGCCCAGGCTTGTGATTTGTTCGTGCTCCTCGCAAAAGCGCAGGGTCTTTTCCAGCTCCTCGCCGTCGTTCATGCCGGGGCACAACACGATCTGCGCGTGAATCTCGATGCCGGCGGCCATGATGGCCTCGAGTACGTCCATGCCGCGCTGGGCGTTGCGGCCCATCATACGACGGCGGACGTCGGGGCTCACGGCATGGACCGACACGTTCATAGGGCTCATGTTGCGTTGGATGACGTTTTGCACGTCCTCGTCGGTGAGGTTCGTGAGCGTGACAAAGTTGCCCTGCAAAAAGCTCAGGCGGTAGTCGTCGTCGCGAATATAGAGCGTGGAGCGGCCGCCCTTGGGCAACATGGTCATAAAGCAGAACACGCAGGCGTTCACACAGGTACGCATGCCGTCGAAGATGGGGCCATCGAACTCCAAACCCCAATCCTCGCCGGGAAATCGGTCGAGCTCGACGGGGGTGACGGTGCCGTCGCGCGGGTCGAATACCTCCAAATCAACGGTGTCGTCGTCGGCCTCCCAAAGCCATACGATCATGTCGGTGAGCTGCTCGCCATTGACCGTGAGTACGCGCATGCCCGGCTCGATACCCACATCCCACGCGGGCGATTCGGGACGCACGTTCTTTACGAGCGCGCCCTCACCCGGCTCGGGGTCGCGGCTGCGCCCGTAATCGGCCACCTCGGCGGCGTATGCGGGTACGGTCTGGTCCATGGTTAGCGGCAAAGCTCCTTGATGCGCTCGACGGCGCGCTCGATGTGTTCTTGCGGGGTGGAGGCTCCGGCGGTGATGCCGATGTGGTGAGCGTCGGTAAACCACGCGGCCTGGAGCTCGGAAGCTTCCTCGATGTGATGCGTGTGCTCGCAGGCGTCTGCGCAAATCTGAGCCAGGCGGCGGGTGTTGCCCGAGTTCTTGCCACCCACGACGACCATGCAATCACAGCGGTTGGCAAGTGTGGCTGCTGCCAGTTGACGCTCGCTCGTGGCGGCGCAGATGGTGTTGATCACGCGCAGCTCCTGTACGCGCGGGGTGATGGCAGCCACGACCTCGGCGAGGTTCTGCGCGGTCTGGGTGGTCTGCACAACTAGGCCCACCTTGCCCTTGAGCGACAAGACGTTGGCATCGGCGGCACAGCTCACGACCTGCGCATCATTGCCGGCGTGGCCTAGGATGCCCTCCACCTCGGGATGGCCCGGCTCACCCACGACGAGTACGCGATAGCCCTCGCGCACCAGCCGCTCGGCGGCCACGTGGACCTTCTTGACATAAGGGCAGGTGGCATCGACCACGTTGAGGCCGCGCTCACGAGCAGCGGTGATTACCTGCGGCACCACGCCGTGGGCGCGGATGATCACGGTTCCCGATGTGGCGTCGTCCAGGGTTTCGGCCAGACCGACGCCTGCCTCAGCGAGCTCGCGTACCACGATGGGGTTATGGATAAGCGGACCCAAGGTATGGACCTGAGTGCACTCCCCTGCCTGCGGCGCAGCGGCCAGCGCCATATCGAGCGCACGCTGTACGCCGTAGCAAGTGCCGGCGTGGGCGGCGATCTCGATGGTAGGCGCGGTTGCCTGGTCGGACGCAGTCTCGGCGGTGTTCGTCACGTTCTCGCTCATGGCTAGAACCTGCCCGGATGCTCGGCGCACAACTCGTCTCGTATGGCGTAGACGCGGTTCATGGCCTCGGACTCAAACCATGCCAGGCGCTCCGTGCGCTTAAGCCCGGTCGGTGCGTCGGAAAGCGAGACGGCCTTGCCGGCGCGGATCCAGCACTTCTTGGGACGCATGAGCTTTTTGCCCGCAGGCGTGATGTCGGACCAGCCACAGATTGCGAGCGGGTTGACGGGTGCTTTGCCCATCTGGGCGATGAGCGCAAAACCGCCGTGGACCTCAGGCTTGATCTCGCGCGAGCGGATGCGCGTGCCCTCGGGGAAGATCAGGATGTCCTCACCGCGCTGAAGCGCATGCTGGGCGGCACGCAGACACTTCATATCGGCAGTACCACGCTCCACGGGGATGCCGCCAACGCGGCTAAAGGCCCAGCGCACAATCTTGCTCTTGGCGAACTCGGACTTAAAGATAGGTCGAATGCGGCGGCCCCCAAAGAACAGAGCCGTCTCCACGGCCAAGAGCTCGGCCATCGAGGTGTGGTTGCAGATGACAACGCTGCCGCGGCCTTCCTGGCGCTCAAACAGCAGGTCGGCGTCCTCTACTTTCCAGCGCCACATGAGCTTGGAGAAGGCCCAAAGGATGGCCATGACCACGACAACGGTGCCGCGGATGAGCGCCGGGAACTCGGCATAGGGAGCGTTGTAATAGTCCTCGGGCGTCTGCTTAAACAGGCGCATGGGCTACCTCCTTTGGTTGATGAGGTCCTCGATTATCGAGACGACCTCGTCGATGGTGTGGGCGGTGGAGTCGACGTGCACGGCGTCCTCGGCGGGCACGAGCGGGGCGACCTCGCGACTGCTGTCAAGCTTGTCGCGCTGCTTAAGGGCGTCGAGGGTCTCGTCGACCTCGGCTTCGAGCTGCTCGGACGTGAGCGGCTGGGCGTCGTTTTGGTGACGCTGCAGCACGCGGCGGCGGGCGCGCTCACGCGGGTCGGCGGTCAGGAAGACCTTGACCTGCGCGTTAGGGAACACGACGGTACCGATGTCGCGACCCTCGGCCACGATATCGCGGTCCTCGGCGGCGCGGCGCTGGTGGATGAGCATAGCGGCGCGCACACCCGGGTAGGCCGAGACCTTGGAGACGTTGGCATCGACCTGCGGGGTACGGATGGCGGCCGAGGCGTCCACGCCGTCGATGGTCAGGCGCGTGTCCTCGCCGGTGCCGTTGGTAAAGCGGATCTCGATCTGCTCGGCGAGGGCGTCGATGGCCGCCTCGTCGTCCAGATCGATGCCGCGGTCGAGTGCGGCAAAGGTGACGGCGCGATACATGGCGCCCGTGTCGAGCTTGTTAAAGCCCAGCTGGCGGGCAATCTCCTTGGCGATAGTGGACTTGCCGGAACCGGCTGGGCCGTCGATGGCGACGATCATGCAATGCTTCCTTTCGGTGGTTGACGTGCTGGTATGGTTCGCGAGTGCTGGGGCGCGGCGGGTCGCCTAGCCCGTGTAGCGCTCGCGATAGGTGTTGCGCGTGGGCGCGGAGCCATGGCTGCCGTGGTGG
>DBEXKF010000111.1:0-9524 GCA_048175045.1 Collinsella sp. | reverse complement strand
TCTTCGTAGTATATTGCTACCCGCAAAACTCAATACCATTGTGCACTGAGACGCTAAAGCGCCTACGTACAATGGTTGTCGATAGTACGATTCGATTTAACGACAGGATGGATGGTCCAAGCGTGAGTCTCGGCAGCAAACTATCCAACGCAAAGGTATCCTTTGCGATCTTTAAGCGTGACATCAAGCGATTGCTCGTGAATCCCGTCGCCTTGGTGGTTACCCTTGGCGTGTGCGTTATTCCCTCGCTGTATGCCTGGTACAACATCGTGGCAAACTGGGATCCGTACGGAAACACTCAGGGTATCAAGATTGCCATCGCCAACAACGATCAGGGCACTCAGAACGACCTGGTGGGCGAGCTCAATGCGGGCGACAAGGTTGTCGATCAGCTCAAGGAAAACGATCAGCTGGGCTGGACCTTCGTCGACTCGGCAGCCGATGCCAAAGAGGGCGTCGAGAGCGGGGAGTACTACGCCGCCATCGTGATTCCCAAGAACTTCTCGGATAACCTGGTTTCGATGCTCGACGGCAACTACCATCAGCCCAAGCTCACGTACTACGTCAATGAGAAGAAGAGCGCCATTGCGCCCAAGGTTACCGATACCGGTGCAAACACCATCGAGGAGCAGATCAACTCGGAATTTGTCTCTACGGTAGGCAAGACTGTTGCCGGTATCGCCAAGGATGCCGGAGTCGATTTAAAGGACAAGGCAACCCAGACTCAGGATTCGTTGGCCGGTTCGGTATCAGAGGCTTCCGATACGTTGGGCGAAGTGCGTGATTCGATTGGCGACATGAATGCCGCCATCGATAAGACGAGTGGTTCCATTGCCTCGGCAGATGCGGCCCGTGCCGGTCTGCAGGGTCAGGCGCCGTCGCTGACGCAGGCGATCTCCCAGGGCAATGACCTGCTGGGCGAGGCTCGCGCCACGGCGGGCAACTCTGTCGCCTCGCTCTCCAAAGCGCTCTCGGAAGGCAGCCTTGCGCTCACCTACACGTCAGCCTCCGCAAACGCTGCGATTGGCAAGCTGACGGGCACGGTCGCATCTACGACTACCCGTATCGACAACTCGCTTGAGTCTCTCCAAGCGACGATCGACCACAATAAGGCCGTTATCGGGCACTTGGAAATTCTCGTCAATGACACGTCGACAGGTTCCAAGGAAATTGACGCGCGCATTGTATCGATCATCGATTTGCTCCGCGAGCAGAATGAAAAGCTTCAGAGCATCAAGGACGGTCTGTCTGCGCAGTCGAGCGCCATGGCGAATGACGCTGCGGCTGTCTCGGGTGCCAGCGACGCTATCAATAATGCAATTCAGACCGGTGCGACCAACCTTGGCCAGGCTCAGACGGACCTGGGTCAAAACGCGCTGCCGAAGGTCTCGAGCGCACTTGATTCGTTTGCCGCCGTCTCGGGTGATCTGACGGGAATCGTGTCTGGCCTCACGCCTACTATTGCAAGTGCGCGCGGTACACTATCGCAACTCAACGCCACGCTCGGTCAGGCCAAGACCACGCTGTCCCAGACCGATGCCTCGCTTGCCAAGGTCCAGGACAAGCTCGCAACCGCCGCCAACGACATCGCGGCGCTACAGACCTCCGAGTCCATGGGCGAGCTGGCCGGCCTGATGGGCGTCGACGTCGATGATGTTGCAGACTTCATGGCATCTCCGGTCGAGCTGACCTCAAAGTCAATTTACCCGGTCAAGAGCTTTGGTTCGGGCATTGCCCCGTTCTATACCAATCTGGCGCTGTGGGTGGGCGGCTACGTGCTTATCGCCATCTACAAGCTCGAGGTCGACCGCGAAGGCATCGGCAGCTTTACCGCGCGTCAGGGCTACTTTGGCCGCTGGTTGCTCCTGGTGATCCTGGGCGCGTTGCAGGCCATCATCGTTACGGTAGGCGATCTGGTGATCGGCGTGCAGTGCGTCAGCCCGCTGCTGTTCGTGCTGGGCGGCATCGCCATCTCGTTCACCTACGTCAATATCATCTATGCGCTGTCCACCACGTTTAAGCATATCGGCAAGGCTATCGGCGTCATTCTGGTTATCGTGCAGATCCCGGGTTCGTCGGGCATGTACCCCATCGAGATGATGCCAGGCTTCTTCCAGTGGCTGCACCCGCTGCTGCCCTTTACCTACGGCATCAATCTGCTGCGCGAGACGGTCGGCGGCATGTATTCGTTCAACTACCTGTTTAACCTGTGCATTCTGGGCGTGTTCTTGATCGTGGCGCTCTTTATCGGCCTGCAGCTGCGTCCGCTGCTGCTCAACCTTAACCTGCTCTTTGATAAACAGCTCTCCACGACCGGTATGATGATTTGCGAGTCCAACGACCTGCCGCGCCAGCGCTACTCGCTGCGCACGGCCATGCGCGTCATGCTCGATTCCGATTCGTACCGTCGCGAACTGCTCGATCATGCGGTCGCCTTTGAACATCGCTACCCGTACTACATCAAGGGCGGTTTTGCCGCCGTGGTGGGCGTTCAGGTCCTGCTCTTTGTCCTGTCGACGGTTCTCGATATCGACAATAACGGCAAGATCATCCTGCTTGTCATTTGGATCATCTCGGTTATTGCCATCTGCGGCTGGCTGATCAATATCGAATATATCCGAGCGAGCCTCAATACCCAGATGCGCATCTCGGCGCTTTCGGATGAGGACCTGCGTCGCGAGATGCGCGAACACACGGCCGCCATTCCTGCCGCCCGCCACATGTTTGGCCTCAACGCCAGCGAGCGTGGTGCCAAGGGCGGCGATCAGTCCACGGGCCGCTTGCCGCATATCGGCTCGCACCATAAATCTCAGGGCAGCGACAGCACAGCCACAAATGATGGAGATACCACCGCGCTTGGCAAGCACTCCAAAGGAGGTGAGGCATAAATGAAGAACATCCTGCATCTGTTTAAGCGCGATGTCCAAAACGTGTCTCGCTCCGTGATCGGCTTGGTTGTCGTGATGGGCCTCATTATCGTACCGTGTCTGTACGCGTGGTTTAACATCGCCGGCAGCTGGGATCCGTACGGCAACACCGGCAATCTTAAGATCGCCGTGGTCAACACCGATGAGGGTTACGAGAGCGATTTGATCCCCGTCGAGGTTAACGTGGGCGAAAACGTGACCGCCACCCTACGCGGCAACGAGAGCTTCGATTGGGTTGTGCTCAACAATCGCGAAAAGGCTATCGAGGGCGTTAAGTCGGGCGCGTACTATGCTGCCGTCGTTATCCCCAAAACGTTTAGCGCTGACATGATGACGCTTTTCTCGACCGACGTGAAACACGCCGATATCGAGTTCTACGAGAACCAGAAGGCAAATGCCATTGCTCAGATCGTGACCGAGAAGGGCTCGAGCGCCGTCCAGAGTCAGGTCAACGAAACCTTTACCGAGACCATCACGACCATCGGTCTTAAAACCGTGTCCAGCCTGCTCGATTACATGAGCACCGATCAAGTGAGCAACTTTATCGCCAACCTGTCCTCGACGCTGGGCGATTCGGTCCAGGACCTGCAAGACGTTCAGGCCAGCGCAACGTCGCTGGCGGGCATATTGAGCTCCACGTCCGATTCGCTGACGTCGGCGGGCGGTATGCTCAAGCAGACGGGCACGGTCGATGAGTCGACTAAGCAGCTGATGGAGCATGCCAAGAGCGGTATCGATGATTCCAAAGAAGCGCTTAAGGCGGCAAACGATGCCATCGATGCCGCAATCGATGGAAGTGCGGGTTCGTTCGACAATGTGTCTGCCGAGCTCGCGAAGGCGTTCGACACCGCAAACCAGCATGTCGACCTTACGGTGTCCCAACTCAACGATGCCGCTGCGGCCCTCAATGCGCGCGCCAAGGATATCGATGCGATGGCCGATCAGCTCCGCAGCCTTGCCGACCAGGTGAGCGATGAGAATTTGAAGGACGGCCTCAAGTCCGCCGCGACGTCGCTGGGCAGAATCGCCGTTGAGTACCGCAATAATGAGAAGGACCTGAAGGCGACCGCGAAGTCTCTCTCCGACAGCATGGCCGAGGTCAACAGCTCGCGTGCCGAGGTCGATCAGGCAATCGCGGATGCCAAGGCCGGCATCGCGGGTGCCAAGTCCGACTACGATTCCACGTTTTCGGTTAAGGCCAAGGAGCTCAAGAAGACCATTTCGGGCGTTCTGGATTCGCTGAACAGCATCTCGGGCGACCTGGATAGCGCCGTAGACGGCTTGACCGACGCATCTGGTTCGCTGGCAAAGGGCCTCTCTAAGGCCGCAAGGCTGGTCAACAAGGCTTCCGATCAGCTGGGTGAGGCATCGGACAAGATCAGCGCGTTTAAGGACGAGCTTGACGGCGCCCTTATGTCGGACGATCTGGCCACGATCAAGACAATGATCGGCAACGACCCCGAGGGTTTGGCCGCGTCGCTTTCCGGCCCCGTCGCGCTCGACCGCAAGCCGGTCTATCCGATTCGCAATTACGGCTCTGCCATGGCGCCGTTCTACACGATTCTGTCGCTCTGGGTCGGTTCGATCGTGCTGGCGGCCATGATGAAGGTGTCGGTTGACGATGAGCTCATCAACGAGCTCATCCCCGTGCGCCTGCACGAGATCTACCTGGGCCGTTACCTGTTCTTTGGCGGTTTGGCTCTGCTGCAGGCAACGCTCGTGTGCGCGGGCGACATCCTGTTCTTTGGCATCCAGTGCGACAACCCGCTGCAGTTTGTGCTGGCGGGCTGGATCGCGAGTCTCGTGTTCTCCAATATCGTCTACACGCTTACGGTTTCGTTTGGCGATATCGGCAAGGCGCTTGCCGTCGTGTTGCTGGTCATGCAGGTCGGCGGTTCGGGCGGCACGTTCCCCATCGAGATGACCGGTCCCGTGTTCCAGGCGATATATCCGTTCCTGCCGTTTACCCACGGCATCAACGCCATGCATGCCGCCATGGCCGGTGCCTACCATATGGAGTACTGGATTGAGTTGGGCATTCTGGCGAGTTATCTGATTCCGTCGCTGGCACTGGGTGTGGTCTTCCGCCGTCCGGTCATCAAAGCCAACGACTGGATTATCGAAAAGCTTGAGAGTACTAAATTAATCTAGCGCAACAGCGTGGCGTTGACGAAACATCAAGGTCTACTCTGCCGATACTTTAGCGGGCTGGATTGCGATGTCGTGTTGGTTGTTGCTACAGTAGCGGGGCGTACCGGGGGTCCGGCGCGCCCCGTTTTTATTTGACCATGAGGCGGCACGCAGCCATACGCGTGCGGACACCACGCCCAGTTTGAGTGTGAGGATGTTCCATGGCCCAATACGCTGCCAACGAAATCGAAAACATGCCCGATAGCCCTGTTGCTCGCGATGACCTGGGTGCGGGCGGCACCTCCCGTGGCGCCGGTGCTCGCTCGCCGCTGTTCTGGAAAGTTCTACTGCTTTCGGTGGCGATTATCTGGGGCTACTCCTTTACCACTATGAAGGACGCGCTCGACACCATCCCGGTGTTCGAACTGCTCTATGTTCGCTTTCTTCCCGCAGCGCTGGTCATGTTTGTTATCTTTCGCAAGCGCATCGCCGCCCACCTTAACGCTCGCAATCTGATTGTTGGTCTGAGCATGGGCGCGCTCATGTGGGCAGCCTATGCCTTGCAGACGGTCGGTCTGGCTCAGACCACGGCGGGTAAGAACGCTTTTTTGACGGGCACCTATTGCATTCTGGTCCCGTTCGCGAGCTATTTCCTAAGCGGCGAAAAGCTCACTCGCTACAACCTGGGCGCGGCGCTGCTGTGCCTGGCAGGCATTGGCCTGGTGGCGCTCGATAGTGTCGAGTTCAACATCGGTGATGCCATCACGCTGGGCGGTGCGGTTTTCTTTGCCATCCAGATGGCGGTGACCGCCAAGTACGGTCGCAAAATGGACATCAACGTCATCACGTTTTGGATGTTTGTGGGCAATGGCGTCTTGAGCCTTATCTCGTCGCTGCTATTCGAGACCCAAGCGCCTCTGTCCGTGTGGACCCCGAGCTTTATCGGCGTGATGGCCTTTCTCTCGGTGGGCTGCACGTGCGTGGCGCTGCTCATCCAAAACGTCGGCTTGGCGCACGTTCCGGCCTCGATGGGTTCATTGCTCCTATCGATGGAGTCCCCTTCGGGCGTGTTGTTTTCGGTGCTGCTGATGGGGGAGGCGCTTACCTCGCGTCTGCTCGCCGGCTTCGTCCTCATCTTCTTGTCGATCGTCTTGAGCGAGACACATTTCGATTTTTTGCGCCGAAATAATTGCGCGCAATTGTAAACAACTTGTTGCGCCGCCCTTCTGGGGCGGCGTTTTTTATGTAACGCCCTTACAGTTATGCCTTGCACTTTAGACCATCAAAGTGTTTGCTGCACAAATAATACTGGAGGGCATTTATGGCACCAGCTCAGTCCGATTTTCAACCGCAACCAGCGCCCAAGGCCACCCCGGCAGCGCAAGCCGCTATCGGTGACGGTCTTGTTGCCGAGGCTCAAGCTTTTGCCGACAAGCTTGCTGCGTGGCGCCACGACCTGCACCAGACGCCTGAGTTGGGCAATCGCCTTCCGCAAACCTCTGCGTATATCCAGGCACGTCTGACCGAGATGGGCATCCCGTTTGCCACGCTCGTCGACGGCTCCTGTGTTGTGGGCCTCATCGGTGCCGGTGCGGCCGTGGCGGCCCAGGGCAACGGTACGTGCACGGACGATCAGGCCGGCACGGTCATCATGTTGCGCGGTGACATGGATGCCCTTCCCGTCGCGGAAGAGTCGGGCGAGTCTTTCGCCTCTGTCAACGGCTGCATGCATGCTTGCGGCCACGATATGCATGCGACGGCCCTGCTTGGTGCCGCCCGCCTGCTCAAGGCTCGCGAGGCCGAGCTTGCCGATGCCAATTCCACGGTTAAGCTGCTGTTTCAGCCGGGCGAGGAAACCTTTGAGGGTGCCCGCGCTGCCATTGCCGATGGCCTGCTGCAGAACCCGCGTCCCCAGGCGGCTTTCGCCATGCATGTTAACAGCCAATCGCCGCTCGGCTTGGTGCTCTATGGAAGCCCGGCGCTTTCGGGCGTGTACGGTTTCCGCATTACACTGCAGGGCAAGGGCGGCCATGGCTCGAGCCCCGAGATCTGCATCGACCCCATCACGGCCGGCGTCCATGTGCATCTGGCGCTTCAGGAGCTCATCGCTCGCGAAGTGCCGGCAGCCAAGGAGGTCGCACTGACCGTGGGTAAGTTTGCCGGCGGACAGGCGGCAAACGTCATTCCCGACACCTGCGTGCTCGAGGGAACGCTGCGCGGCTTTGACGTCGAGCTCATGGCGCATCTTAAGACCCGCATCGCCGAGGTCGTCAATGGCGTCGCGGCAACGTATCGCACGCCGGCGACCATCGAGACGCTCTCGGATGTTCCGCCGCTCGTACTCGATGACGATATGACCCAGGCATCGCTGGGCTATGTGGGCGCGACATTGCCCAAGGCAGCTTTCCTGCCGTTGTTCCACGCCATGGCGAGCGAGGACTTTGCGCTTATCTCGAGCGAGATCCCGAGCGCGTACTTTACCGTGGGCGCCGCTGTAACCGATACGGATGAGCATTTTGCCCAGCACCATCCCAAGGCGCGCTTTAACGATGCCGAGCTGCCGCTTGGTGCCGCGGCCTATACCGCCGTCGCTTTGGGCTATATCGCCGACCACCGGTAGCACCAACCTTGTCTTTCAAGCCTGCGGGCATGGCCGTAAGGCCTATGCCCTTGTCTTTCAAGGCAATCTTGGGCACTACCGGCGCCCGGTGCCGGCTATTCGTTTGTTAAATAAGGAGCAGTATGTCCCAGCAGCGTAAGCTCTTCCCCGGCTGGCTCGTGGTGGCCTCCGGCTTTGTGATCATGGCCACGTGCTACACGATTTTCGTCAACTGCATGAGCCTGTTCCAGCCGCTGGTCGTCAGCGACCTGGGCATTTCCCTTGCGCAGTACAACATCTCCAATGCCATCTCCACCGTGGTGAGCGTTGTGGGTTCGCTTGTGATCGGCCACGTCGCCGATAAGGTGAGCGGCCGCGTTCTGGGCTCCCTCACCGTTATCGCCACCTCTGCCGTGCTTGTCGGCATGAGCTTTATCGGTGAGTTGTGGCAGGTCTACGTGCTCTTTTCTGTTCGCTCCGTTCTGTCCGTGGCTGCCCGGGAAGCCGAATGGATGCTCGTACCATCATTCGGTTTCCAAGGCAGCCGCGGGCCTACGAAATGATCCCTTTTCCTCCGTCCCCAACAGATCATGTGACCCGAAGGGGTCGGAGGAAAGCGGACCGGCTGCCGCGGCGGCACGTCTGGCCGAACGAGTCCCCATACCCTCGTTCGGTCAGACGCGCCGCCGCGTTGCTGCTTTGTGCCGTATAATGTCCACTACCTATGACGCGATACAAAAGAAAGGTGTTTGCCCATGCAGGCACAGAAGGCGGAGGGAACCCGCGACCTTATCGGCGCCGAGATGCGCGCTTGGCAAAAGATGCAGCAGATTGCGGCCGGCGTATTCGAGCCGTTTGGCTTTAAGCCTATAGAGACGCCCGCGATCGAGCAGGTGGACGTCTTTGTCCACGGCATCGGCCAGTCGACCGACGTCGTGCGCAAGGAGATGTTCCGCGTCTTTAGCGGCGCCAACCTGGAGCGCGTCTTTGCTGAGGGCACCGACACCAAGCTCAAGCCCAAGCAGCGTCTGGCGCTTCGTCCCGAGGGCACGGCCGGTGTGGTGCGCGCCGTCGTGGAGAACAACCTGGTGCCCCAGGGCTCCACGCCGTTTAAGGCTTATTATGCCGAGGCCATGTTCCGTGGCGAGCGTCCTCAGAAGGGTCGCCTGCGCCAGTTCCATCAGGTGGGTATCGAGTGGCTCGGCGCTCCCGATCCGGCTGCCGACGCCGAGTGCATCATCATGCTCATGGGGTTCTACAAACGCCTGGGTTTCGATCTTTCCAAGCTCCGTCTGCTTATTAACTCGATGGGCGACGCTCAGTGCCGTCCGGCTTACCGCGAGCAAGTCAAGCAGTTTATCCTCGATCACGCAGACGAGATGTGCGATGAGTGCCGCGAGCGCGCCGAGCTCAACCCGCTGCGTGCCTTTGACTGCAAGAACGACCACTGCCGCGAGATCATGGCCGAGGCTCCGCTGATGGGTGACAACCTGTGCGATGAGTGCCGCGAGCACTACGAGCAAGTCAAGCGCTATCTGGACGCCGCCGGTATCGAGTATGTCGAGGATCCCACCTTGGTGCGCGGCCTGGACTACTACACCCGTACTGTCTTTGAGGTCGAGGCCCCTGGCGCCGGCGTCGGCTCCATCGGCGGCGGCGGCCGCTACGATGGCCTCGTCGAGCTCGAGGGCGGCAAGCCCACGGCAGGCGTCGGCTTCGCCGTCGGTTTTGAGCGCGCCCTGCTGGCCCTGCAGGCCTTTGGCAGCGACCTGGGTGCCGAGGAGGTCCCGTGCGTCTACGTCGCCAATGCCGGCAAGGAGCTGCGTCAGAACGTCTTTACCATTACGCAGCAGCTTCGCGCCGCAGGG
>DBEXKF010000110.1:0-5079 GCA_048175045.1 Collinsella sp. | reverse complement strand
GCTCGCCGAGCTCGAGGGCGTGCAGGAGGGGCTGCTCGTGCTCGACGAGGCGCTCGACGCGCTTTCGAAGGGGCTTGTCGACGAGGCGCTCGTGGATCGCGCGCTCGATATGTCCGCGCGCGGCGTCGAAGTAGCGCTTACCGGGCGCGCGCCTTCCCGCAAGATCGTGGAGAAGGCCGACTACATAACCGAGATGCGGTGCGAGAAACACCCCTACGAGCAGGGGATATGTGCAAGGGAAGGAGTGGAGTACTAGATGGATTCCAAGGAGATGGCGCCCGGCGACATCGAGCGGCGCAGCTTCGAGATCATTACCGAAGAGCTCGGCGGCCGCACGTTCCCGCCGCTCGAAGAGCCCGTCGTGAAGCGCGTCATCCACACCACTGCCGACTTCTCGTACGCCGATTCCCTCGTGTTCACCCATGACGCCGCGCACTGTGCGCTCGACGCACTGCGCGCAGGGGCCACGGTGCTCACCGACACGAACATGGCGCTCGCAGGCATAAGCAAGCCCGCGCTCGCGAAGCTCGGCTGCAAGGCCGTGTGCTACATGGCCGACCCTGATGTCGCCGCGGCTGCGCGCGCCGCGGGCACGACTCGCGCCGTTGCGAGCATGGACAAAGCTTGCGGCATCGAGGGTCCGCTCATCGTGGCCGTCGGCAACGCTCCCACAGCACTTCTGCGCCTCGCCGAGCTCATGGACGCGGGGAAGATCGCGCCCGCGCTCGTCGTTGGGGTGCCGGTCGGGTTTGTGAACGTGGTCGAGGCGAAAGAGGAGCTACTCGCACGACGCGTGCCAGCCATCGTCGCGAGGGATCGCAAGGGCGGCTCGACCGTGGCGGCTGCCATTATGAACGCGCTGCTCTACCAGATCGCGCGCCCAGGGGGCCCGAAGTGACGGCGCCCGCATCCGCGCCGGCGCTGCGCATCTTCGCCGGCACCACCGAGGGCCGCCTTCTGTGCGAATGGGCGAGCGGGGCGGGCATCCCCGCCCGTGCCTACGCGGCAACCGAGTACGGAGGCGAGCTTTTGGGCGAGCTTCCGGGCATCGAGGTGCATGCGGGCAGGCTCGACGAGGCCGACATGGAGCGCGAGCTTTTCGGTGCGCGCATCGCCGTCGACGCCACGCACCCCTTCGCTACGCTCGCAAGCGGCAACATCCGGGCCGCTTCGCTCGCCGTGGGTGCACGATGCCTGCGCCTTGCGCGCCCGGCCGAGGCGCTGCCCAAAGGCGTCGTGCCGGTCGCGTCGATTGCCTGCGCGGCGCGCTTTCTCTCCGAGAACCCGGGTCGCGCGCTTCTCACGACGGGGAGCAAGGAGCTTGCTCCCTACACGCGTGTCGCCGATTTCGCGGAGCGCTTCTTCGTGCGTGTGCTCCCGCTGCCCGGTGCTATAACGAAGTGCATCGACGCGGGGTTTTCGCCGTCGCACGTCATCGGCATGCAGGGGCCTTTCACCCGCGAGCTCAACGAAGCGATGCTTCGGCAGGTGGGCGCCCAGTGGCTTGTGACCAAGGACTCGGGAACCGTAGGCGGCACGGCCGAGAAGCTCGCCGCCGCGCGCGACGCGGGAGCGCGCTGCATCGTGGTCACCCGTCCCGCCGAGGGAGGCGGGGCCCTTTCGCTTCGGGAAGTGGAAGACGCGCTCTTACGGGAGCTCGCGCGCTAGGCGCTCTAATTCACCGCAACTTGTTGGTGGTGACTTACTGGTAGCGTAGGCATTCCACCGGGTCGAGCTTTGCGGCGCGTCGAGCGGGGTAGAAGCCAAAGATTACGCCGATGCCGACCGATACGGCAAACGCGATCAACACGGTCGTAATGGAGAAGCTTGGCGTGATCGTCCCGGTGGCTCCAAACTCGCTCATGATGCCCGAGCTTGCGGCAAAGAACGTGAGCCCCCAGGCCAGCAGATAGCCAATCAGGACACCCAACAGTCCGCCGGTGACGCACAGTGCCGAGGACTCGGCCAAAAACTGCGCGGTGATATCGCGACGACTGGCGCCTAGAGCGCGGCGGATGCCGATCTCGCGGATGCGCTCAGATACGTTGGTGAGCATCATATTCATAATGCCGATACCGCCGACAAGCAGCGAGATGCTGGCGACAGCACCCATGATGAGCGAGAACGCGCCCATAAAGGAGTTGAGCGCATCGATGGCGCTTTTCATGGATGTCGCCGATACACTGTCGTTCTCATCATTCTCCGCGATGCCCTTCATCGTGCGCACCTTGGACTCGATGGTCTTACAAAGCTCATCCATGTCCGTGCCCTCGGCGGCAAGTGCCGTCACGCTGGGGAATGAAGGATTTTCGTCGCCAAACAGCCCGGAGATGGTCTCGCGTGGCATATACAGCGTGAGCGAGCCCATGGAGTCGCTGCCGCCATCAATCACGCCTACAATCTGCACCTCGCCGTTGGACACCTTGATGGTTTTCCCCAGCGCATCCTGTTCGTTGCCGTAAAGCTGATCGGCGCCGCCGCGGCTGATGAGCGCCACGCGCGAGCCTGATTGAGACTCGGCCTGGGAATAGGTACGCCCCGCAACGAGCTTGCTGGCCCCCACGGCGTCGAGCATGTCGCTATCGACACCCTGTGCCATGACGGTATAGCTTTTATCGCCGGTCTTGTACTCGGTATAGGCGCTGTCGACAATGCCGATCTGCTCTATCTGCGGCATCAGTTTTTGAAGCTTCTCGATGTCCGACTCGGTGAGTTCTTGCGACGAATAGATCTGAACCATACGAGCTGCATTGAGGCCCAGGCTGTTGACCAGGCTGTTTTGGATGCCGCCGATGAGCGAAGTCATGGCGATAACCGAGGCGATGCCGATGACAATGCCCAGGATGGTGAGCAGGCTGCGCCCCTTGTTGGCCTCGAGCGAGTGAAGGGCTTCCTGGATGAGATCGCGGGCGCTCATGCCATCTCTCCTTTCGGCGGGTTGGCGGGGGCGGAAATTATGGGCAGGCTATCTACGGCGCTGCGCAGGGTCCGCGGTGCATGTGGAATATACGCGCCGTCGTGAATGCGACCGTCGCGGATGGTCACGGCACGGTCGGCCTCGGCGGCGATTCCGGGGTCGTGTGTGATAAGAACGATGGTTTTGCCGCGCTTCTGGAGCTTATGGAAGGTCTCCATTACAAGCGCTCCAGTGGCGGAGTCCAGGTTTCCCGTCGGTTCGTCAGCCAAAATGATGGGCGGGTCATTAACGAGGGCGCGCGCGATGGCGACACGCTGCATCTGGCCGCCCGAGAGCTCGGATATGCGGTGGTCCCAGTGGTCGACCGGTAGCGTGACGGCCTGCAGCGCGTGGACGGCGCGCATCTCGCGCTGGCTACGGGGCACATTGGTGTAGGCCAGCGGCAGCATCACGTTTTCGATGACCGTTAGGCGCGGCAGCAGGTTGAAGCTCTGAAAGACAAAGCCAATGCTCAGGGCGCGAACTTCGGTGAGCTCGTCATCATCGAGCTCGGCCACGTTGAGCCCTTGCAGGTAATAGTCGCCCGCCGTCGGCTTATCCAGGCAGCCCAGGATGTTCATGAGCGTTGATTTGCCCGAGCCCGAGGGGCCAGTAATGGCGACGAACTCGCCGGGATCTACCGCCAGTCTCACGTTATGCAGGATGTGGGCGCAACCTGCCTCGCTTTCAAAGATGCGGTGCACGTTGCGGATGTCGATAACGGGACGCATTACATACCCTCGTCGGCAGACATGCTGCCCGAATCCGTGCTATAGCCGCCGTCAGCCGTTGCGTCCGCTCCGGTGTCCATGACGAGGGTGTCGCCATCGCGCAGCTTGGTAACCGGCACGTTGGGGTTAATCTCGTTGCCCTGGTCGTCGCGCTTGACCTGTGTCTTGCCGACTACGGCTTCGTTGTCGTTTTGCGTCACGACGGTCACCTTCACGCGGTGGGTCTGCTTGCCCTCGTCATCGGTTGCCACGTTGACATAATAGTGTTCGCCGTCTTCGGTCATGAGCGCCATCGTCGGCACCATCACCACATCGTCGAGCTGCTCGGTCACCACCGAGACCTCGGCCGTCATGCCCGGCTTCAGGCGCGCGTCGGGCGCCTCGATGAGGATGTCGACGTTAAAGGTTACGCTGCTGCTGCCATAGTTGGAGTCGGAGTTTGCCACCGAGGCGATGGCCGTGACCGTTCCCTGGCTCACGATATCCGGAAACGCGGGATACGTGACGTTGGCGTTCTGCCCAACGGCGATCTTGGCGATGTCCTTTTCGCCCACCTGCACGGTCACCTTCATCTTGGATAGGTCGGCGATCTGCATGCACTGCTTGCCGCCGCTCGTATCGCTTTCGCCCATGATCATGCCGCCTGTTACCGTGGCGCCTACCTTGGCGTTGAGCTCCACGATGCTGCCCGAGCTTGGGGCCGTGACCGTACGGCTGGCGGCCTTGGCGTTCGCCTGATCGAGGTTTGCCTGGGCCGATGCGAGGCTACGCTGCGCGGCCGATACGGCGTTCGTGTCCGCTGATGCTGCGGGGGAGCCAGCCGCTGCGGAAGCTCCATCGACGTCCGTCGTTGGGGTGGCCTGCGCGGCGGCTACGGCTTTCTGCGCGTTGGCGAGGTCTTCTTGAGCGGCTGTAACTGCACGCTGCGCCTCGGCAACGTTGCGATCGAGCTCGTCGTTTTTAATGGTCATAAGCACGTCGCCCTCGTTGACGGATTGGCCTGCCTGCACGTTGATTGAATCGACCGTGCCGTCGACAGAAGGGGAGACCACTGAGGACGAAATGGGTTTGAGCTGGCCTTTCGCCTCGACCGTTGTGGTAAATGTGCCCTCGGTCACTATGTCGGTCACCGGCCCGTTGTTGCCTGCGGGCCGTGCGTTGATGGCTAAGGTCACGACAACGGCGATGAGCACAATTGCGGCCACTACGCCGGCTGCAATGCCGCGTCGGATGAGCTTTTTGCGCCGACGCTCGGCGCGCTTCGCCTTGAGCTTGGCGTAGGCCTCTTCGTCAGAAATCTCGGTCGCATCGTTCGCGCGTCCGCTCTGCTTATCGGCATGTACGTTTGTAATCAGAGGAATCGTTTCGGTGACACCTTCGGGCGTGCGCTCG
>DBEXKF010000109.1:0-1786 GCA_048175045.1 Collinsella sp. | reverse complement strand
TTTTATTTTGCAGGCTGCATACAGCCACAAAAAAGGACCCGCAAGCTGCGGGCCCTTTCTAGGCGCTAAATGATAGCTGGATGTTAGTCCAGGTCGTCGGCGGCGAAATTGTCAATCGGTGCGAAGGGATCGGCAACGGGGATAACCGGCTCGGCGACGGGCAGCGGCTCGGCAGCAGGAACGGTCACAGCCGGAGAAGCGGCGGAACCGACCGGCGTGGAAGCCATGAGATCGGACGGGAAGGAGTTCTGAGCATCGTCCATGAAGTGCTGGATGAGCTTGAGGTACTCGGCCTTGAACTCCTCGCGGGAAGCCTTAAGACGGTCGATCTCCTCAAGCTCGGCCTGCTTCTCGGTCAGGGCCTGACGGATGACCTCGCGGGCCTTGGCGTCGGCCTCGTTGCGGATACGGTCGGCGGTCTCGTTGGCATCGTTGACGATGCCCTCGGCGGTCTGCTGGGCAGCAATCAGGGCAGCAGAAATCTGACGCTCCTGAGCGGAGAAGTCGGGTGCAGGAGCCGCCACGGGGGCGGCGGGAACGGCCTGTGCGGCAGCATCCTGAGCCTGAGCAAGCTGGGCCTGCGTATCGGCAAGCTGCTGCTCGGTAGCAGTCAGACGACCCTTAAGATCGACGATCTTGGCGAGCATGGCGTCGACCTCAGAGGACAGGGTCTCCAGGAAGACGTCGACCTCGGCGGGATCGTAGCCGCGCTTGGCCTCAGAGAAGGTCTGAGCCTGAATGTCAGCAGGGGTAATAGCCATAACAAGTTCTCCTTTATCTTCGCCTTGGCGCCGTGCGCCCGACGTGAGTTACTAAGCCAGTTTTATATGAGTATACCTATAAGAAGTTGCAGAACCAGCTTCTGCACCAACTGCAACGCAATAATCGCAACGACCGGTGAAAAATCGACGCCGCCCATGGGCGGGATAAACCGGCGGAACAAATTGAGCCACGGGCCGCACACGCTATCGAGAACAACGGCGATATCCTGTAGCAATCCACCCTGTTTCATAGGGATCCACGTCATAAGGCAGTAGACCACGATGAGCGTGGAGTAAAAGTTGAACAGCGTATTGACCAGCTGGACAATGGTGTAGATGTTGATGAGAATCTCCTCGTCTTGTCTTTACTTAAGGTAGCCGTCGGCACGGAGCTTTTTGAGGTCCGAATCCTTGACCTCGCAACCGGCGGGCAGCACCATAAACACGCGATCGCCAACCTCTTTAACGGTGGCGCCCAGGCCGCAGGCAAAGCCGTAAGAGAAGTCCAGGACGCGCTTGGCGACCTCGGTACGAACGCCCACAAAAATCAGCGCGACAGGCTGCTTGGTGCGCACGCGGCGCACGACGGTCTCTACGTCGTCATAGCTCTCGGGACGCAGGACATAGGCCGGCAGCTGCGGCGTAGCGTTGATGATGTTGCTCGCATACGCCGAGGCATCGCTCGGTGAGGGAGCAGGTGCGGGGGCAGCAGCGCGGGCACGCGTGCTCTCGGCGTAGCTCGACGGCGTGTCGTAGGCACCGGGACGATAACCGCCCGCAACCGTCTCCTGCGAGCGCGACGGCGGGTTGTAGGTCGTAGCGTGGCGAGAATCGTCGCCGACCAGCTGGCCGGAGCGCGTGTACACGGCCACCGACTCGGCCTCGCCGCGGCGCGTCTGACCCAACAGGCCGTTGCTCGGCTCATCCTGGGTGTAGAAGCCCTCGCCCGAGGCACCGCTGTAACCGTTGTTCTGGTAGCCATCGTCATAGCCGTCATCGTAGCCGTAGTCGTCGTCCTGACCATA
>DBEXKF010000108.1:0-3255 GCA_048175045.1 Collinsella sp. | reverse complement strand
CATAACCCTGGTCGTAACCCTGCTGGCCGCCCAGGTGCATCTTATTTTTAATCTCGTCAAGGAAGCCCATGGTTGTGTCCTTTCGCGGTTTAGTGCAGGCGCTCCGATAATCAGTGCGCACTTCAGAGCCTTATTTTACTGCAAACTCCGGGCTAAATACTACCCTGCCCAGGCGAACGAGCGTAGAGCCTTCCTCAAGAGCAGGCTCAAAGTCCTCGCTCATGCCGCAGGAAAGTTCGGGCAGGCTCAGGTCGGAGTGCGTCGCCTCAAGCTCATCCCTTAGCTCGCGAAGTCCGGCAAAAGTGCGGCGCGCCACATCCTTATTCCCCCGGGGTGCCATAGTCATAAGGCCCTGCACACAAATTCCCTCAAGCTCTGCAAGCTCACTTGCGGCAGCGCGAACCTCGTCGGGCGAAAAGCCGCCCTTGGACTCCTCGCCGCTCACATTAACCTCGAGCAGCACGCGCTGGGGGCCGGAGAGCTCGCCCGCCTCAATCTTGCGGACCGCACGGCTCGAGATGGCCTGAGCCAAATGCAGCGAGCTTACCGAATGAATCAGCTCGGCCGAGCCCAGAACCGCATTGATCTTGTTGGTCTGCAGGTTGCCGATCATATCGAAGCGCACCTCGGGTAGCTCCGGATGCTCTACGAGGCCCGCAAGCTTGCGAACGAGCTCCTGCGGGCGGTTCTCGGCAAAATGGCGATACCCCGCCTGAATAGCGGCAACGGTCTCATCAACGCCAACAGTCTTGGAGACGGCAATCAGGCGCGCGGCATCGTGGGGACGGCCCGCGCGATCGAGTGCTGCATAAAAACGTTCGAGAATCTGCTCGCGGCGAGCGCGTATCAAGTCCAAATAATTATCCATTGCCAATCGCCTCCGCAGACAGCCAAACAAGTAGTCCCATGCTAACGCAAGAGCGCGGCCTCGCATGTGCCCGGCCGCGCTCACTTAGGTATTTACAATCTTTCGACGAACGGGGCCGCCCTACTCCTCGTCATCCTCGGCGTCGTCCACGTCCTCGATGTGCTCGAGCAGGTAGCGGAGACCCTCGCTCACCTCGTTAGCGGGCACTTTGGCAACATAGTGTGCATCGACGGCAGGCCTCATGATGACACCCTCGCCCGAAGGCACGCGCATGCTCTCAAGCTCATCCTCGTCCGTACGGGCGATATCGCCGGCAGTCATACGCTGTCCGGTCAAAAGGAAGGTCAGACGGCAGGCGGCATCGATCGAAATCGAGGCGATACGATCGAGGTAGCGCGAGACCATGATGGCGCGGCGCAGGTCGTCATAGTTGCTGTCGTCGTCCATAAAATCGCCCGTGTCCATGCGGTTAAAGGTGCGGAAGAACTTCTCGTACGCCGCATGCACCGGCTCGTCCTCGCCGGCCAGGTTGCAGATGATGGACATGTCGTTGGTGACGAGCGCAGAAAGTGACGAACCCAGCACCTGGTAAACAGCCTCGGCCTCGGCCTCGACCGTAGCGACGAGTTCCTGGGGCAGCGAGATGTCGGCCTTGACCATGTGACGCGTGGCGCGGCAGATCTGGCGAACCTTATCGGTCATGCGCTGCAGGTTAAAGTCGACGTAGATGATCGTCTGCAGCAAGCGGAAGTCGGAGGCGACCGGCGACTGCGTAGCGATCAGGTTGTAGCACACGGCCTCCAAGTTGGCGCAGCGCGCATCGATCGAGAGCGTGCGCTTCTTGGTCTTGGTGGCGAGCTTGCGATCGTCGGTCACATAGGCCTTCACGGCGTCGTGAAGCGCCAGGTCTACAGCCTCGTAGATGCTCAGCATCTCGTGACGGGCTTCGATGAGCTGACGGGAAAACAGTTTGCGCATGGTTCACTCCAATCAGTTGGGTGCGGTCATGCCGCCCGCACAGTGAATACGCACCGGACCAGGTCCGATCGGCTTGGGACTAGTCGCACCGATCAGCCAAAGCGGCCGGTGATATAGTCTTCCGTCCGTGAATCCACCGGGCTGGTGAAGATCGCGTCGGTTTGACCATACTCGATGAGCGTGGCGGGCTCGCCGGCAACTTCCTGCAAGAAAAATGCGGTGTAGTCGCTAATACGAGCGGCCTGCTGCATAGAATGCGTGACGATGATGATCGTCATCTCGGGCGCCAGCTCGGCCATCAGATCCTCGACCTTGGAGACGGACGTGGGGTCGATGGCGGAGCAGGGCTCGTCCATCAGAAGGACATCGGGCTGCACCGCAAGCACACGCGCAATGCACAGACGCTGCTGCTGACCGCCCGAGAGCGCCAAACCGTCCTTGTTGAGCTGATTGGATACCTCTTTCCAGAGGTTGGCGCGCTTGAGCGATTCTTCCACGATGTCATCGAGGTCGCTTTTGCTAGTCACGCCCTGCAGACGAGGGCCAAAGGCGACATTCTCGTAGATGGATTTGGGAAACGGGTTGGGCTGCTGAAAGATCATGCCCACGCGACGACGGAGATCGACCGGGTCGACACCCTCGGCATAGATATCGTTGCCGTCGAGCGTCATGGTGCCCTCGACGCGCGTGCCCTCGATCAGGTCATTCATGCGGTTGATGCAGCGCAAAAACGTCGACTTGCCGCAGCCCGAAGGGCCAATGAAGGAGGTGATGGCGTTTTTGGCGATGTTGAGGTCAAGCCCCGTCAGCGCATGAAAGTCACCGTACCAAAAGTTGAAATCCTTGGCCGTAATGGCCGCTTGCTCCAACGTGGGAGCGGACTGATAAACGGACATGGGACTCCTTAACTAGCGACGCTTGCGCGACAGGAAGCGCGCAAACAGGTTGAAGGCCAGAATGATCACCATCAGCAAGAGCGCGGTGCCGTAGGCTGCGTTCATGTTGATGCCGTCGTTGGCAAGCAGATACAGGTGAACCGTCATGGGGCGGCCGGAATCGAGCGGCGAAATAGGTAGATTGATGGCCTGGCCCATGGTGTAGAGCACCACGGCGGTCTCGCCGATGGCACGGCCGATGGCAAGGACGATGCCCGTGGCAATACGGCCAAAGGCAGAAGGAAGCACGATCTTGGAGACAACCTGCCACTTGGTGGCGCCCAGGCCATATGCGCCCCAGCGGATATAGCGCGGAACGGCGCGAATGGCCTCTTCGGTGGTACGCATGACGATGGGAAGCATCAAGAGCGCGAGTGCCAGGGCGGCCGAGACCATCGAAAGGCCCAGGCCCATGGCCTCGACATACAAGGCGTAGCCAAACAGGCCCATAACGATGGAGGGCACCGAGGCCAA
>DBEXKF010000107.1:0-2468 GCA_048175045.1 Collinsella sp. | reverse complement strand
TCTGTTTCCGCATTTGTCGATCATGGATAATATCACGCTTGCGCCGATCAAGCTTTTGAAGAAGAGCAAGGAGGAGGCGACCGAGATCGCCATCGCCGCGCTCAAGCGTGTTGGCATGGCGCATAAGGCCGGTGAGTATCCGCAGAATCTCTCGGGCGGCCAGCAGCAGCGCATCGCCATCGCCCGTGCTCTGTGCACCAAGCAGCCCATCATCCTGTTTGACGAGCCGACCTCGGCGCTCGACCCCGAGATGGTCCAGGAGGTTCTGGACGTTATGATCGAGCTTGCGCAGGAAGATATCACCATGATCTGCGTGACGCACGAGATGGGCTTTGCACGCCAGGTGGCCGACCGCGTCATCTTTATGGAGGACGGCCGCATTTTGGAGGAGGGCACGCCCGAGCACTTCTTCGATAACCCCGAGAACCCGCGCTGCCGCGAGTTCCTGTCCAAGATTCTGCACTAGGCGCGGTGATGGACATGACGGATATGACGAGGGCGGCCGTGTCGCGCCGTCACTTTTTGCAGCTGGCGGGCGCCGGCATGCTCGCGTTGACGGGGACCGCGCTTACCGGTTGTGGCAACTCCACCAGTGGCGAGGGCTCCGACAAGGGGTCCAAGCTTGCGGCCATTAAGTCGCGTGGCCATCTGAATGCCGGCGTTAAGAAGGATGTTCCCGGCTACGGCTATTACGACACCGCCAAGGGCCGCTTTGAGGGCATGGAAGTCGATTTGTGCTACCAGATCGCCGCTGCCGTCTTCGGTGTGAGCTACAAGGAGGCCCGCGCCCAGGAGCTTGTCGAGTTTACCGACGTAACGCCCAAGACGCGCGGCCCGCTGATCGATAACGGCCAACTTGACGTGGTCGCGGCGACCTACACCATCACCGACGAGCGCAAGAAGAGCTGGGATTTCTCGACGCCGTACCGCACCGACTACGTGGGACTCATGGTCAAGAAGCGTTCGGGCTTTACCTCGATTGAGGACCTGGACGGTAAGGTCATTGGCGTGAGCCAGGGTGCTACCACGCAGGGCCTGATCGAGCAGATGATCAAGGACAACGGCTTTAGCTGCAAGCCCGAGTTTAGGGCCTTTAGCGGCTATCCCATCATCAAGAGTTCGCTCGATGCCGGCAATATCGACGTCTTTGCCATGGACCGCTCCACGCTGGCCGGTTACATGAACGAGACCGTTGAGCTGCTGCAGCCCGAGGTCAAGTTTGGCGAGCAGGGCTACGGCGTGGCGACCAAGAAGGGTTGCGACCTTTCGGCCGTGGTCGATCAGGTGATATGCGATCGCCTGGCCGACGGCTGGCTCGACCAAGAGGTCAAGACCTGGGGTCTTGTATAGGCGCATCGTCCAAGGAAGGAATCAAATGCTCGAAGGATTGTTTGACGCCGACCGCTGGTCGACGACATTTCAAAACATGGGGCCCTTCTGGGAGGGCTTTGGCGTGACGCTGCAGGTGGTCGTTGCCGGTCTGCTGCTGTCGCTGGTGCTGGGCACGCTGCTGGGCGTGTTCTCTACCACTCGCTCGCGCGTGCTGCGCGCCATAAGCCGCGTGTACGTGGAGTTCTACCAGAACACCCCGTTGCCCGTGCAGGTGCTCTTTATGTACATGGCCGGTCCGCAGTTTTTGCAGGCCATAACCGGTGCCGACCAGCCGGTGCGCATCGCGCCGTTCGTGCTGGGCTTCTTGGGCGTGGGTCTGTATCACGCGGCCTACATTTCGGAGGTCATCCGCACCGGTATCGAGGCGGTTCCGCGCGGTCAGATGGAAGCGGCCCAGAGCCAGGGCTTCACCCGTGCGCAGGCGTACTGGTACATCGTGCTGCCCCAGACGTTCAAGATCATTCTGCCGCCGCTGTGTAACCAGGCGCTCAACCTGGTCAAGAACACGTCGGTGCTGGCGCTTGTCGCCGGCGGCGACCTTATGTACCGTTCCGACAACTTTGTGAGTCTGTACGGTTACCTGCAGGGATACATCGTCTGCTGCCTTATGTACTTCATCATCTGCTTTCCGCTCGCCATGCTGGTGCAGTGGCTCGAGCGCCGCTCCAAGGAGCGTCCGCGCGGCGTGAGCCTGGCCGAGCTGGGACTCGATAACGTAGAGGAGGCCTAGCGCATGGAAATCTTTAACGCGACCAACCTGCTCTACATTTGGGGCGGCTTTGTTAAGACGATCGAGATCTCGGCGCTGTCGATTTTTTTCTCGCTCATCTTTGGCACGGTGCTGGCGCTCGTGAAAAGCTATGCGCCCCGCCCGTTCCGTATTTTGGTGAGCGCCTATATCGAGCTGTTCCGTTGCACGCCGAACCTGCTGTGGATCCTGTTTATCTACTTTACGGTGCAGGGTTTGGACATAGTGATTTCGACCATCGCCTTTACGCTGTTTACCAGCGCTGTTATGGCCGAGATTGTGCGCGGCGGCCTCAACTCGATTCCGCGCGGCCAGTTTGAGGCAGCGC
>DBEXKF010000106.1:0-3342 GCA_048175045.1 Collinsella sp. | reverse complement strand
ACCGATCGACAACCTCGCGGCCCGAAAGGCGGGCAGCCGAGATCTCAATCAGTTCATGGTCCTGCACCGAAAGACCCGTGGTCTCGGTATCGAGGACGATAACATCTTCCTCGATGAGACCAAACGATTGGGTTTTGGCGCGCTCGGCAAGCGTGGCATAGGAATCGATGACAAACTGCGGCGTTCCCGACGAAACAGCGTCCTCGATTAGCATGCAACGCCCGCTCGACGAAGTCCCATACGAATCAGACTGTCACAGACCTGCGGGAACGTCATGTCATCGGTGTGGCGAATCTCATCCGGATACAGCGACGTATCGGTCATGCCGGGAATCGTGTTGGTCTCGAGGATGACGGGGCCATCCTCGCTCACGATAAAGTCGCTGCGCGAGATACCCAGGCAGCCGAGTGCCTTATGGGCAGCACAGGCGAGCTCCTGAGCACGAGCGTAGTTCTCGGGCGAAATCTGCGCCGGAATGCGATGGATGTCCGTAGGGTCGACATACTTCACGTCCAGATCGTAGAACTCGCAGTCCTCGGGCTTACGGATCTCAACAATCGGCAGGGCGCGCACGTCATCCTCGCCGTATACGCCGACGGTGATCTCGGTACCCTCGATGCACTTCTCGACCAGCACTTTGTCGCCAAACTCAAACGCCTTGGCGATTGCCGCGGGTAGCTCGGAGGGCTCATGGACCAGGGAAATGCCATAGCTGGAACCGTTGACGGCCGGCTTCACAAAGCAGCGCTCGCCACAAACCTCGACGATATGATCGATATCGACTTCATCGCCCGACTCGATCGCAATGCCGGGGGCAACGGGAATGCCCGCCTTGGCGTACAGGAGCTTCGAGACCTCCTTGTCGGCACCGCAGGCGCTGGCAAGCACGCCCGAGGCCGTGTAGGGGATACCCAGGGTCTCCATGGCACCCTGCATGGCACCATCCTCACCGCCGGCGCCGTGCATGGCGATAAACGCCACGTCGAAACCACCGGTCGCCATGGTTACCATAAAATCATCGGCAGCCGTGTCGAGCAGCTCCACCGAAGTGTAGCCGGCCTCCTTCAAGGCAACCACGACGTTCTTTCCCGAATTGAGCGAGATCTCGCGCTCAGCGGAATGACCGCCCGCCAAGACCGCTACGTGCATGTTCTCTAGGCTTTTACCCGGCATGGGCAGACTCCTCCTCTATAATTTCTGCAGCTGATACCATATTGTAGCGATACCCTCTACGTTTCCCCAAAATCGAAAGGCTTCCATGAATCCCAGGACTAAATCTCAGGACATTCGCGACTTGAGCCAAAACGATATTCGCGAGCTCGTGGCCGAGCTTGGCCAGCCCGCCTTCCGCGCGAAGCAGCTCATCGAATGGGTCTTTGAGAAGAACGTTTGTTCGTTCGACGACATGACCAACCTTCCCAAGGCTTTCCGCGAGCAGCTTAAAGAGGCTTTTGCCTTTGATACGCCGACTGAACTCACCAAGCAGGTTTCCAAAGATGGCTCGCGCAAGTATCTGCTCGAGTACCACGACGGCATTTCCGTCGAGACTGTCGGCATGCCCCGTCGTAACAAGCTTTCCGTCTGCGTTTCCACCCAGGCAGGCTGCGGCATGGGCTGTGCCTTTTGCGCTACCGGTCTCAACGGCCTCAAGCGCTCTCTGACCGCTCAAGAGATCGTCGACCAGGTACTTCATGTATCCAACGACTTTGGCGAGCGCGCCACGAGCGTTGTCTTCATGGGCCAGGGCGAGCCGTTTGCCAACTACGACGAGGTTCTCAAGGCGCTGCGAATCCTCAACGACCCCGACGGCATCGGTATCGGCGCTCGTCACCTCACCGTCTCTACCAGCGGCGTTATTCCCGGTATTCGCAAATTTGCCGACATCCCCGAGCAATTCACGCTTGCCGTTTCCCTGCATTCCGCCATCCAGTCGACACGCAATAAGCTCATGCCCGGTGTTAAGAAGTACACCCTACTTCGCCTTCACGAGGCACTTCAACTCTACACCGAGAAGACTGGCCGCCGCCCGACCTATGAGTATGCCATGATCGAAGGCGTCAACGATACGAATCCCGAGATGCAGGCGCTCTGCGACTTCTGCGAGGGAACGTTGTGCCACGTTAACCTGATTCAGCTTAACGACATCGAGGGTAGCCCGCTCAAGCCGTCGCCAATTCATAAGGTTGAGGATCTTCAGCGTCGTCTTGAGTCCCGTGGCATCGAGACCACGATCCGTAATTCTCGCGGCAATGATATTGATGCCGCCTGCGGTCAACTGAAGCAACGTTTCAAGGTCCAGAAGAACGCATAGGGGAGTCTGCACCCCATAACGTTTCATGTGAAACATCCGACAGCCCTGGTTAAAAATAATGCAACCAGGGCTGTTTCATTTGTTTAATACTAATGGATTTGATTTTGTAAGCGTAGTTTTATAACCAAAATAAGGGGTCCTTGTCTCATGAATCAGACAAGGACCCCTTCAAAATAGGCAAGTCATTGTTAGGTACCTAATAACCAACATTTTCCCACTGATGGTTAACCCAATCTTGGTTAATCTTGGGATTCTTAGTCACCTGAGCAGTGCGCATAGCGACATCTTCGGTCATCACATCCATTTTCTTCTTAGATGTATCGACGATATCCTGAGCTCCGCGCAGCAGTCGACCGCGCAGTTCATCATCTGTCGCAAGCTTATAACCAGCAAAAGCACCAGCAGCGACGGTGGTTACCAACGCAATAACCGCGAGAACCTTATTCTTCATCTTGGTCCTCCTGCCCAAATTGAATCATTTCGCCCAGGATACGGGAGAGCTCCTCTTCGTCTTTGAACTCGATTTCAATTTTATTCTTTCCACGCGAGCTCTTCACGCGTACATTTGTGTTAAAAACTTGACGAAGGACTCGAGCAGCCTTTTTGAATGACTGAGGTGTTGCTGGCCTCGGAGTCCTCGTCGTCTCTCCGGCAGAAAACAACGGAGCAAGATTTTCTGTCGCTCTGACGGAAAGGCCTTCAGCAACAACTTTCTCAGCAAGACGAATCCTGGCATCTTCATATGGAACCGCAAGAATCGTTCTTGCATGACCTGCAGTAAGCTTGCCCTCGAAAATCATCCGCTGTACGACTTCGGGAAGATCAAGCAAACGAAGTGAATTTGTAATTGCGGAACGAGACTTACTGACAGCCTTTGATAACGCCTCCTGTGTCATGCCGCTGGCATCAATGAGCTGACGATAACCCTTCGCCTCTTCGACAGGATTTAAATCAGAACGCTGAAGATTCTCAATAAGTGCTAGAGCGAGCATTTCCTCATCATTAACTTCCTTAATGATGACAGGCAGTTC
>DBEXKF010000105.1:0-8761 GCA_048175045.1 Collinsella sp. | reverse complement strand
GAAGCCGCCCGCACCGCCGCCGTTTTCGAGCTGCGGGGCGTAGATGACACGGTCGGTGCCGCCCTGCGCGTCAGGCTGCTCGGTGTCGATGCCCCACAGGTTGGCCAGGCGCTCGTTGAATGCGGCGCACATGGCCTCGGTCTCGCACGAATTCTCGTTATCGACAATCACGATGCGCCAGGGCGTTGCCGTGAGCTCGGTCATGGAGTCGAACAAGTTGGCCAGGAGTTCCTGGCGCTTGTACGTAACGACGACGATGGCGAGCTTATCGATGGGAGCGGGGAGGGTTGAAGGCATGGGGCAATATATCCTTTCACGCGCGGCGGGCGAGTGCTGCGCGGAAGCTATCGAATACGTCCTTGGGACTGTCCTATTGTAAAGGCTCGGCGCACCTTGTCGGCAAGCTTTGAATAAAACGCAGGAACCTGCCACGGCTGTAGCGGCTTTAGCGTCTTACGGCAGCGTGTCTATTGTCGCTTGAGCTTGCGAGCGATAAGGCTTCTAGCTGCGTCGATGATGAGGAGCACTAAGGCAAAGACGATGCTAATGACGGTACCCGTGACGATGCATATAGCTGCCGGGCTGTTTTGGCTGACCAGTATGTTTGCGAGCAACGTATTGAAGATGGGACGCCACAGGCTACTGGTGAGCGACTGCATCACATAGAAACCGAGCGTGGCGGTCGATAAGATGACGGTGACACCTGCAGTCCGCGGATTGCCTGAGACACTGCGTCGGGTTGCCGCAAAGAGCAAGGAGGCGGCAGCGAGGGCAAACGAGATCAGCGAGGTCGATTTGTAGGAGAGGACTGCCATTGCCGTGAGGTCGCCGGTGAAGGAGAGTGTTCCTTCCAGGATGATGGTGAGCACCAAAACCGTTACGAGCGAGCGCATGCCCAAGGCGCCCACCCTGTCCGAATCCATGACATCGGTAACGTCGCGGAGCAGTCCACCGATCAAAAACGCGACTACGTACGTGGTAGCGCTCATGAGCTTTTGGAGCCAAGAAAACTCGCCGGCGCTTGTCGCACTCATGGCGGCCAAATACCCGTTAACAACAAATGCGAGGATGCTAACGGCGATGACCGTCGTCGTGTAGCTCTTCTGGGGGAGTCGACTCTTAGCCAGTCCAAACCATGGCGCCATGAAGACCGTAGCGGCATAGACCCAGATAAACTCAAGGCCTAGCGTGTACCAGTAGTGCGTGTTGAGGGTAACATCGGGAATGGGGGAGACGACCGTGGACCACGCGAGCGCCACGAGGCAATAAAACGCAGTGGGCATAATGACCTTGCCAAGGCGCTGCGCCGTCCGTTGCATTTGCGACTTCCACGTTGCTCCACCGTCCCAAGCACGCGCGGCCGAAGCGATGAGAAAATAGCCCGAGATCATAAAGAAGACCTCGTTGGCCCAGCAGCCAAGCAAGTTAATAAAACCGAGCACGCCGGAATAGGGGAACATCGCAAGTGGGGCATATTCCACGGCGCCGACGCAGACGGCTTGAAAGGTCCACTGAAAGGTGTGGAACACCGCGATGCCGACGACCGCGACCAAACGCAGCGCTTCGATGGATATGTTGCGTGCGGCTTTGGGCTGCATGACGTCCTTTCTTATCGGTTTGCCTCTGCGAGCTCCATAGATTATATAAACGCCCGCTGGCGCGCTGACCCTTTGATACCATGAAACGACAGGTATTTCCTAAGGAGCACATTTGTCTACTAACGCCTCTGGCAGCCCTGTTCTGTCGCTGCTTATTCCCATTTACAATGTTCAGCGCTACCTGCGCGAGTGCCTCGATTCCGCCCTGGTGCAGACGCTCAAGGATATTGAGATCATCTGCATTAACGACGGGTCGACCGACAACTCGCCGGCGATTATCCGCGAGTATATGGAGCGCGATGGGCGCGTCAAGATGATCGACAAGGCCAACAGCGGCTACGGCGACTCGATGAACCACGGCCTGGAGATGGCGCGTGGCAAGTACGTTGGCATCTTGGAGTCCGATGACTTTATGGCGCCCGACGCACTCGAAAAGCTTGTCTCGGCCGCCGATAGCAATAATGCCGACTTCGCGAAGGCGAACTTTGATTTCTACTGGTCTAAGCCCGAGGAGCGCCGTTCGCTGCACGAGATGTTTAAAGCCAAGGACTGTGGCAAGCCGGTGCACCCGAGCGATACGACTCAGTTCTTTAAGCAAAAGCCGTCGATTTGGTCGGCCGTGTACCGTCTCGATTTTCTTGAGCGCAACGGCATTAAGTTCCTGCCGACTCCGGGGGCATCCTTTCAGGACACGTCATTCGCCTTTAAGGTGATCGCGTGCGCCGATAAGGCTGTTTACCTGCATGATGCCGTGTTGTCGTATCGTCAGGACAACGAGAATTCCTCGGTCAATTCTTCGGCTAAGGTCTTTTGCGTCAATACCGAGTATGCCGAGATTGAGCGTTGGATTCGAGAGGATTATGCCCGCGACCACGCAAACGGCGATGTCGCGCGCATGCTCAAGTTCAATCAGCTCATTAAGTACGATTCGTACATGTGGAACTACGTGCGCCTGGCGCCTAAGTTCTATAAGGAGTTCCTGGTTCAGATGGCCAAGGAGTTCCAAGCGGCCTTGGACGCCGGGGACTTTTCGCTTGACGACCTCAAGCCGTGGAAGCGCGCAAATCTCGCTGCCATCCTCAAAGATCCTGAGGGCTGGGTTGACGAGCATCCGAGTTTTGCGACGGATGGTGACTTGGGGCGTGCTAAGTATTACGCCTCGGTTGGAGGCCCAGGTGTGGTTGCTGCCTTCCTCATCGAATCGCTGAGGGGGTAGGTCGACATGGGAGAGACTTTGACCCCCAAAGCGACCATTGTCGTTCCCGTATACAACTCGGCACGCTCGATTCAGCGATGCCTCGACTCGCTGTTGGCACAGTCCGAGCGCTCGATTCAGGTCGTTTGTGTCAATGACGGATCGACTGATGATTCCCTGAGCGTCTTGCATCAAATGGCACAGACCGACGGACGTGTGCTGGTGATTGACCAGAAAAACGAGGGTGTCTCGTGCGCTCGAAACGCCGGCATCGATGCCGCCGAGGGCGAGACCGTCTTTTTTGTGGACGCCGACGATTACATCGATGCCCAGACGGTCGAGCGCGTGCTGCATGCCATGGAGTCGTCAGATGCCGAGGTCGTCGTTTTTGGCGGCGTCTGTGAACCTGCCGATGCCGCCCCCAAACGTGTCCAGCAACTCATGAGCCCCAAAGCTGGTACCTTCGGCGCCCGTGATCCCCAACTGCTGTTCCATTCGAATGCGCAGCCCTATGCCTGCCGTGCGGCTTTTTCGCGCGAGCTGCTCAATCGCGAAGGCATTCGCTTCGCCCCCGGTTTGGCTTTGGGCGAGGACGTCGTCTTCCAATTTGCGGCTTATGCGCTTGCCCGCAGGACCGTCGTCATGCCGGACAAGTTCTACCACTACGTGATGGAGAGTGAATCGGCGACGCACGAGTTCAACAGTGCCGAGGCTCGCGCCAAAAAGCTCGATGCCCATATGAGAATGCTCGAGGAGGTCTTGGAGGACTGGGCAGCCTACGGTCTTTTGGACCTGTGCCCCGGCGAGCTGATAACTTGGTTTTTGGACCTTATTGTGTTCGACCTGGCGCGCTTGGATGCCGATGGTTTCCATCGCGTGGCGGCTCGCGTCAATATGGATCTCACGACGTTTTTGGGAACGGCGTGGGCGGATATGCCTGCCAAGGGCGCCGTTTGCCGTGTTGCCCACAAGTTCGTTGCGACGACCTCGGGCGTTTCGATGGCAGACGCCACGCTGTTCTATCTTTCGACTCGCGGTCTCAAAGCCTGCCTGGAGCGCTTTATCTAATTCCAAGCGCTGCCGCCCGCCGCAACTCGGCTGCTAAAATAACCCTGTTACACGCTATTCAACAGGAGGTTCTCTTGCAGATCTCTGACACCCCTAAAGTTTCGCTGCTTGTGCCCATTTGCAATGTCGAACGCTACCTGCGCGAGTGCCTCGATTCCGCCGTGGCGCAGACGCTTAAGGACATCGAGATCATCTGTATCAACGACGGCTCCACCGATAGCTCGCCAGATATCATCCACGAGTACATGGAGCGCGACTCTCGTGTAAAGATGATCGACAAGGCCAACAGCGGCTACGGCGACTCGATGAACCGCGGCCTGGAGATGGCGCGCGGCGAGTACGTGGGCATCCTTGAGTCCGACGACTTTATGTTTGAGGATTCGCTCCAAAAGCTGGTCGCCAAGGCCGATGCCGAGCATGCCGATGTGGTAAAGGGCGACTTTTACCTGTATTGGTCCACGCCCAGCGAACGCCGTGAACTGTTTGGGATTATCGACGAGCATATGACGGGCGCCGCGTATCGCCCCGTCGATCGCCCGGGCATCTTCTACCGCAAACCATCCATTTGGTCGGCTATCTATCGGCGCGAGTTCCTCAACGACAATCAGATTCGGTTCCTTCCCACGCCGGGCGCCTCGTATCAGGACGCAGGCTTTAACTTTAAGGTTTGGGCATGCGCCGAGCGTGCAGCGTTTATCGCGGACCCCATTTTGTGCTATCGCCAAGACAACGAGAAGAGCTCAGTTAATTCGCCCAACAAGGTATTATGCGTGTGCGACGAATACGCCGAGATGCAGCGCTTTTTGGATGAACGTCCCGAGCTCAAGGTTCAGCTCCAGGGCATTTTAATGCGCATGAAGGTCGATACGTATCGCTGGAATGACGAGCGTCTGGTCGATGAGCTGCGCGAGCAGTTTTGGGAGAAGGCTTCGCCCGAGCTCAAGGCCGATTGGGATGCCGGTCGCTTTGATCTGTCGCTGTTCGATCCGCGCGGCGAGACCGACTTGCGCCTGATGGTCAAGTCGCCCCGTGCTTATATCGATTCGCGCTTTGACTTTAAGAAGCCCGGCAAGCTCAATACGTTTAAGCACTACTTTAAGATTGGCGGCCTGCCGCTGGTCTGGCGCGTGCTGACGTATCAGCGCACCTACGGCGATAATCCGCATCCCGATGACGTGCCGGCCGCACAGTAGGAGCACTTGGCTATGACTACCCCCAAGATTTCCGTTGTCGTTCCCATCTATAAGGTGGAGGAGTGCCTGGCCTGGTGCCTGGACTCCCTGCTTGCGCAGGACATGCCCGTTTGGGAAGGCGTGCTGGTCAACGATGGCTCGCCGGACGGTTCGCGCGATATTGCGGCTGCCTATTGCGAAAAGGACGCGCGCTTTACGTTGGTCGATAAAGAGAACGGGGGCCTGTCGAGCGCGCGCAATGCAGGCATCGCCGCGTCCACGGCGCCTATTGTCGCGTTCTTGGATTCCGACGACCGCTTTACGCCCGATGCATGCCGCGTGATCGTCGATGCCTTTGAGCGCGAGGACTGCGACGTGTTGACCTTTGGAGCGAACCCGTATCCGCTGGAGGCGGGGTATCCGTGGCTTAACTATGTGCTTAGCCCGCGCGATGTGTCGTTTGAGGGCTATAGCTCCGACCTGCTGTTTAAGGAAGCGTCTCGTCCCTTTGCATGGCGCACCGCCTGCAAGCGCGACTTCTTGCTGGGCAACGGGATCGTGTTCGACGAAACCGTTAAGTATGGCGAGGACCAGGTCTTCGATTTTGCCGTGTACGGTCGCTCGCGCAAGACCGCGCTTATTTCGAACAAGCTGTATGACTACCGCGTGGCGCGCAAGGGTTCGCTCATGGACACCATGCGCTACGACGACGAGACGCGCCTGCTGGAGCACGTGAAGATTTACTCCGCGGTGCTGGCTGACTGGCAGCGCGACGGTCTCGATGTCCAGCATGCCGAGGACCTGGCGTACTTCCTATGCGATCTGGTGCTGTACGATGCGCTGAGGTTGCTGGGTTCGGACTGCGGCAAAGTGTTTGCTGCCGTTGCCGCGGCGCTTAACGGTTCTGCCGTGGACAACGATGCTGCGCTCGCACAATGTGCTCCTTCGGTTGCCGCCATGGTGCGCGCGGCACTTATCGGTAAGGCCCCTGCTGCTCGTTTGTGCAAAAAGCTCATGTTCGATTACGACGTCTTGAGGTTTGGGCGCCTGGGTGCCTGCAAACGCATGGCAGCGAACGCCCTGGGAAAGCGAGAAGTGTAGATGAGTATCAAACGTTTGGCACTTTGCCGCAGCCAGGGCCGTCTGTTTGTGCTGCTTCGTTTTGCCGGTCAGGATGTCGCCGCGCTTATTGAGCGGGAGGGTTCTCAAGCGTTTGTCCATGCGACGACGAGCGGTTCTCGTGTGCCGTCGCTGGTGCTCCCGGTCGATCATGGCCGTGTGCTGGCGCTTTGCCCTTCCGTTTCCGGTTACGAGCGCGAGCTCGCCGTCATGGTACTTCCGTTTTTGGATGGCTCGTCGATGGATGTCGTTTTTGCATCCGGTGGTCAAAGGTTGGGCTCTATTCGCCTCGATAGCCGCGTGGCCAAGCTGGAATCCAAGATTAACTACAAAGCAAAGCCTGCGCTGTGCGCGCTTATCCGCGATGCGCAGCGTGGCGAATGCTGCGGTCGCTACGAGATCGATGCCATTCGCTATTTGCCGGCAGACTCCGGCGCGGTGTGGCGCTATGAGGTTACCTGGGCGGGAGACCCCCAGTGCGCACCCGAGTTCCAGATCTCCGATACGCATATGAATGCCATCGATGTCACCGTGCATGTGTTTGAGTCGCAGGTCGATGTGCCGCAGCAGGACGGATGCCGCGTCAATAAAACGTTTCTGAGCGTTGAGATGCCTCAGGATATACGAGATTTTGTCGCGATTGTGAGCGATCCCACAGAGCAGATCCAGAGCGGGTTTTGCGCCATGGATGGTCGCCTGTACAACGGCATGGTCGACGACAGCTGGAACCGTATGAAGGACGCGCGTGCAGACGACGCAGCTTATCGACGTTGGTTTGAGCAGCATCGCGCAAAGCCGGGCGATTTGGCGTGCCAGCGTGTCGCTTCGGCGGCCTTTGCCTATAGGCCGCTCGTGAGCATTGTGGTGCCGTGCTACAAGACCGATCGAGTCTACCTGCGCGAGCTGCTGGACTCGGTGCTAGCCCAGAGCTATGACAACTGGGAATTGCTCCTTATGGATGCCTCACCTGAATGGGATGCGGTTGCCGACCTTGCGGCAGGCGCCCACGACGAGCGCGTTCGTCGCTTTGGGCTGCCCGGCAACGGCGGCATTGTGGTCAACACCAACGCGGGTATTGAGCAAGCGATGGGCGACTACATCGCGTTCTTGGACCACGATGACATTCTGGAGCCGGACGCGTTGTTCCACTATGTTGCCGCGCTGAACAATGCTGCCGAGGGCGAGCGTCCCCAGGTCCTGTTCTGCGACGAGGACATGTTTCAGAAAACGGGGGAGTGGGGCCAGCCGGTCTTTAAGACCAAGCTCAATGTAGACTTGCTCTATGGCCATAACTGCGTGACGCATTTCCTGATGGTGGAGAAGGCGCTTATCGATCGTATCGGCACGTCCCCAGAAGACGTTGCGGGTGCCCAGGACTACGACCTGACGCTCCGCTGCCTTGCGGCGGGCGCGCGGTTTGAACATGTTGCGCACGTGCTGTATCACTGGCGCGTTCATCCGGGGTCGACCGCCGATGGCTCTGCCGATAGCAAGCCGTATGCTATTGAAGCCGGTCGTCTTGCGCTGCAGCGCCACTTTAACGCGCTGGGCATTTGCGGAACGGTCGAGGAGACCGAGACGCCGTTTGTCTACCGCATGCGCTTTGCGCTGCCGGAGCCTGCGCCGCTGGTGAGCATTGTGATTCCCACCAAGGATCACATTGAGACGCTTGACGCCTGTGTGATGTCGATCGCCCAGAAGGCCACGTATACCAATTACGAGATCGTCTTGGTGGAGAACAACAGCGAAGCCCCGGAGACGTTTGCGTATTACGAAACCCTGTCAGAGCGCGTGGCTGCAGCATCCGAAGGCAAGGGCATCGCGCGCGTTGCGTACTGGCCGGGTGAGTTCAATTACTCCCAGATCATTAACTTTGGCGTGGAGCATGCCAAGGGTGATTACCTTCTGTTGCTGAACAATGATACCGAGGTCATAAGCCCCGACTTTATCGAAGAGATGATGGGCTATCTGCAGCGTCCCGATGCGGGCGTGGTGGGCGCCAAACTCTACTTTGCCGACCATCTGGTGCAACACGCTGGCATATTGGTTGGTGTGCGTGGCGCACTTGCCCATGCCAACCAGGATTTCTCGGCAAAGCGCGAGGGCTATCTTGCCCGCGCCGTACGTCCGGGTAACTTTAGCGCCGTAACAGGTGCCTGTCAGATGGTGCGACGCGACGTATTTGAGCAGGTCGGCGGCTACAACGAGGAATTTGCCGTCGGTTTTAACGACGCTGACTTTTGCCTGCGCGTGCGGGAAGCTGGCTACCGCACCATCTTTACGCCCTATGCCGAGCTGTACCACTACGAGTTCACCTCGCGCGGCAGGGAAGAGGCCAACGAGGAGAAGCTGCGCCGTTGGAAACGCGAACAGGCACTGTTCACGCAGCGCTGGCCGGAGTTTTTCTTGACGGGTGATCCATGGTTGGGGCCTAACTTGTCTTCCGAGAGTGAGTACTTCTCGCTTTAGACAATGGTTGTTAGAAGGCCCTCAGCTTGACTTCGCCATGAGTTGGGAAGAAGGCAGCGTTTAGGCTATTTGTTAGTTTACATTACGATAGCTCGATACTTCTACGATAAGTTTGTACAGGCTTATACAACTCGATATAA
>DBEXKF010000104.1:0-2772 GCA_048175045.1 Collinsella sp. | reverse complement strand
ACCTAACTTTATCTGCAGAAATATGCGCCGCCGGCCCTTACTGGACCTCGACGACGGCCGCCTCCTCCTTGCGGATGGAAAGCTCGTAGCCGCGCACGTTGATCTCGACCGGATCACCGAGCGGTGCAACCTTCACGACCTTAAACGACGTGCCCTTGATGAGCCCCAGGTCCATAAGGTGGCGGCGAAGCGCACCCTCACCGTGAAGCTTGACGATGGTGGAGCTCTCGCCCACCTTAACGTCACCCAACGTCTTCATTTACTTGTCCCCCTTTCAGTGCGTACAGAAATACCGTCGACTAACCGACGGTCATGATGTGCATGGCAACCTTGGAATCGATACCAAAGCGTGCGCCCAGCACCGTGACGATGATATTGGCGCCGCTCGAGCTCACCACGTGGATTTCGCTGCCCTCGACAAAGCCGAGGTCCTTGAGGTGGTGCTTCATGTCCTCATTGCCCTTTACACGAGACACGCGCACGGTTTCGCCCGCTTTTACCATCGAAAGCGGCATTGCCGGCATCTGCGGTCCGCAAGACATGAGTGGCTCCTAACGTCAGTTCGTCCTTCACATCGACATGGTAAAAGTTAGCCACATCTATGTTCGCTTTAGTAAACTAACACGTGGTTAACTTTTTGGAAAGGGTCCGCATTCAGATTTCGAAAAAGTTTCCTATACGAAACAAAACAAAAGGCGCGGTAAAGGATCATCCTTTACCGCGTCCTATCATGCTTAGAGCGAGAGATTTCTAATCGACGTGACGCAGGAGGCCTCATCCACGCCCGAAACGCGGAAGATGATATCTTCGCCACATTCGCCGCAGAGTGCCATGAGCCCTATAACGTCGCGGCCATCCGTGTGGCGATCGCCGATACTGACTGACACGTCGCTACGATGCTTGGCAATGATGTCATAGAGCAGCGCAACCGGGCGGGCATGTAATCCCAACGGATCTTTAATCGTCTTTGTAAACTCGACCATGTCCCCTCCCGCGGCATCGCACATTCGGCCAGCAAACCCAGCCACGTGGTAGTTATTGTACGTTACCGGCGCACCCCCGTCCCATAAAAAACGAGGGAAGGCACACGTCCTTCCCTCGTTACAGGCAATATGTAGCCGCTTGCCTACATCAGGCGCAGGCTGACGTCCTTGAGCTGGGCGCCACTAACGGCACTCGGAGCGCCCGACATAAGGTCGGAGCCGCTAGCCGTCTTGGGGAACGCCATGACGTCGCGGATGGAATCGGAACCGGTGAGCAGCATGCACACGCGGTCCAGGCCCAGAGCGAAACCGCCCATCGGGGGCGCACCAAACTTGAGGGCCTCCATGAGGAAGCCGAACTGAGACTCGGCACGCTCCTCGGTAAAGCCCAGGAGCTTGAGCATAGACATCTGCATCTCGGCGTTGTGGATACGCATACCGCCGCCGCCGGCCTCAAAGCCGTCCATGACAAAGTCGTAGGTGCAAGAACCGGCTGCCAACGGGTCGGCCTCGATCTTGGCGATGTCGGTCTCGGTCGGCAGAGTGAACGGCTGGTGCTCGGCAGCGTAAGCCTTGCGGTCCTCATCCCAGTGGAACAGCGGGAAGTTGACGACCCACAGGAAGTCATGGCCCTCGCGCTTGATCTCGAGTGCATTGGCCATGTGGGAACGCATGCCGCCCAGGATCTCGTCGGAAAGCAGGCGCGGGCCGGCGGCGAACATCACAAGGTCGCCGGGCTCGACGTCCATGCGCTCGCGCAGAGCCGCCATCTCCTCGTCCGAGAAGAACTTGACGATGGGGCTGTTGATGGAGCCGTCCTCACGGAAAGCGATCCAGGCCAGGCCCTTGGCGCCAAACGTGGAGGCCACGCCGGCCAGCTTATCGATCTTGGCACGTGCCCAGGCACCGGCGCCCTTGGCGTTGATGGCCTTGACGACAGAGCCCTCCTCGTTTGCGGCGGTCGCAAAGACCTTGAACTTGGAGTTGGCAAAGATGTCGGTCAGGTCGACCAGGTGCATGCCATAGCGGGTATCGGGCTTGTCGGAGCCATAGGTGTCCATGGCATCCCAGTAGTTCATGCGACGCAGCGGCGTGGGCATCTCGACACCCATGCGACCGAAGGCATCGGCAAGAACCTCTTCGAGCGCGCTCATGACATCGTTCTGGTCCACGAAGGACATCTCGATATCGACCTGGGTGAACTCGGGCTGACGGTCGGCACGCAGGTCCTCGTCGCGGAAGCACTTGGCAACCTGGTAGTAGCGCTCGACGCCACCGACCATGAGCAGCTGCTTCAGGAGCTGCGGGGACTGCGGCAGGGCGTAGAAGTTACCCGGCTGAATACGGCTGGGGACGATGAAGTCACGAGCGCCCTCGGGCGTGGACTTGAACAGGGAGGGCGTCTCGACCTCCATGAACTCACGGTTGTGCAGCGCCTCGCGAATGGCAAAGGTAAAGTCGGAGCGCAGCTTGAGGTTTGCCATCATCTCGGGACGGCGGAGGTCCAGATAGCGATAACGCAGACGGGTGTCCTCGCTAGTCTCGATGCCGTCCTCGATCTGGAACGGCGGGGTGACGGACGTGTTGAGCACCTCGGCGTGGTCGGTCAGGACCTCGATCTCGCCGGTCGCGAGCTTGGTGTTGGTGGTCTCCTCGCCACGAGCGCGCACGACGCCGTGGATCTTGATGGGCCACTCGGGACGCATGGTCTCGGCGATCTTAAAGGCATCGCCATCGGAGTGCTCGGGGTCGAAGGTGAGCTGTGTGATGCCCTCGCGGTCGCGAAGGT
>DBEXKF010000103.1:0-5363 GCA_048175045.1 Collinsella sp. | reverse complement strand
CTGTTGGCTTTGCCCCTTCCTTAGCTTGATTTACTCATCCATGAGATAGTAGTGGCCCAGTGCGTCGGCACCCAGGATGGCGTTTGCGACCATCTCGGGCGTCACCTCAAACGGCATATTGCACATGGTGTCCTCGGGCGCGCACGCGGCCTCGGCAACAATCATGGCCTGCTCGCGCGTAAGCTCGGCAACGCCAAGTTCCTTCATCGTGACCGGCAGGCCCAGCTCAATGCAGAAGCCCAAGACTTCCTCGAGCTTCTCGGTCGGGGCATCCTCGAGTACCAGCTGGACGATAGTGCCAAAGGCGACCTTCTCGCCGTGATACATGCTGTGGCACTCGGGCAGCATCGTCAGGCCATTGTGGATGGCATGAGCAGCAGCAAGGCCCGAGCTCTCAAAGCCAATGCCCGAAAGCAGCGTATTGGCCTCGATGATGTGCTCGACGGCAGGCGTGAGCGCACCCTTCTCCAGCGCAACCTTGGCCTTGACGCCATCGGCCATAAGCGTCTCGTAGCAGAGCTTGGCGAGCGCCAGACCAGCCATGCTGCCCTTGCCGCCAGCGCAGGTGCCACCGTCGGCATCGTGCGTCGCCTGGGCCTCGAAGTAGGTTGCGAGCGCATCGCCCATACCGGAAACCGTCAGGCGCACCGGGCTCGCCGCGATAACCGTCGTATCCATCAGGACAATGTTGGGGTTTGCCTTAAGGAAGAGGTACTTATCGAACTGGCCGTCATCGGTGTAAAGCACCGAAAGTGCCGAGCACGGTGCATCGGTCGAGGCAATGGTGGGGCAAATGATAACCGGGGACTCCAGGTAATAGGCGACGGCCTTCGCAGTGTCGAGGATCTTGCCGCCACCGACGCCGACGATGATGTCGCAACCGTTGTCGCGAGCGAGCGCAACCAGGCGATCGACCTCGCCCTTGGAGCACTCGCCGTTAAAGTCCTCAAACAGCAGCTCGGCCTTGGCCTCGGCAAAGCCGCCCTCGATCTTGGCACCGACGCGCTTCTTGCCCGAAGGCGTCACGATGACGAGGGCCTTAGCGCCGAGCGGCTCGACATAGGAGCCGAGCTTGGCGAGCTCGTCCGGACCCTGGATGTACTTGCTGGGGCTATTGAAAATTGCAGCCATAACTATCCCATTCTCTAAAAAAGAAAGGGGCTCCGTACAGATACGTGCGGAGCCCCTCGTTACGATAACAAGAGTCGATTAGAAATCGATGTCGGTGTCGTAGTAGCAGGCCTTGAGGATCTTCTCGAAGTCGGCAGCCTTGGTCTCACGCGGGTTCTCGGGCGTGCAGGCGTCCTGCTCGGCGTTCGCGGCGATCTCGGGCAGCTTGGCGAGGAACTCCTCCTCGGAAACCATCTGCGGGTTCTCGGCGTCGACCTTCACGCCACCATTCGCGTAATCCTTGATGGACTGCGGAATGTTGAGCTGGTCGTTGAGGTCGCGAATCTTCTGGACGAGTGCAGCGATGAGCTCCTCGTTGGTCTCGCCGGGAAGGTGCAGGATCTCCTTGGCCACGTAAGCGTAACGCTCGGCAGCACGGGGATCCTTGGAGTTCCACTGGATGACCTTGCCCAGGTACATGGCGTTAGCAGCACCGTGGATGATGTGGCCGTTCTCGAAGGCAGCACCGGTCTTGTGAGCCATGGAGTGAACGATGCCGAGCAGGCCCGAGGAGAAGGCGATACCGGCGATGCACTGAGCCTCGTGCATGTGCTGACGGGCCTCATGGTCGCCAGCATAGGACTTGGGCAGCCACTCGACGATCTCGCGGATGCCGTGCAGAGCGTTGGCATCGGTGAACATAGAGGCGCAGGTGGAAACGTAGGCCTCCATGCAGTGGGTCAGAGCATCCATGCCGGTGTGAGCGCACAGCTTGGCGGGCATGGTGTAGGTGAGCTCGGGGTCGACGATGGCGACATCAGGGGTGATGTTGAAGTCGGCCAGCGGGTACTTGATGCCCTTGGCGTAGTCGGTAATGACGGAGAACGCGGTGACCTCGGTAGCGGTGCCGGAGGTAGAGGAGATGGCGCAGAAATGAGCCTTCTGACGCAGCTCGGGGAAGCTGAACGGCTGGATGATGTTATCGAAGGACTCCTCGGGATACTCGTAGAAGACCCACATGGCCTTAGCGGCATCGATGGGCGAGCCGCCACCGATGGCGATAATCCAGTCGGGCTCGAACTCGCGCATGGCCTCGGCGCCCTTCATGACCGTCTCGATGGACGGGTCGGACTCGACGCCCTCGAACAGCTTGACCTCGAAGCCGCCTTCCTTAAGGTCGTTCTCGACGTCCTGCAGGAACCCGCCGCGGCGCATAGAGCTGCCGCCAGAAACGATGATGGCCTTCTTGCCCTTGAGGTTCTTCACCTCGTGGCGAGCGCCCTCACCAAAGTACAGATCGCGAGGATTGGTAAAACGTCCCATACTGTGCCTCCTAAACAAGCCCCTCTTAGACTTGCGTATATAACGGAGCACCCAATTGGCTCCGTTAGGACCGGTTTGCGCGTTGCCGGCGATGACAATGCGCGATGTCTAAACGTCTCAACGCTCAGACAAACACTATTTTACCGTTCTGGTTGGTCAGTTATTCACCTAAAGCCGCCAATGATGAAACGTTTTTTCTATCCCTGAAGACCCTTGTGCGGCATTCATACTCCCAAGCTGGGCAAACGTTTTATCAAGGTTGACCACATATCCCGGGCAGGACGGTGCCCCTCCAAAATATGCACCGTTCGCCGCCAAAAATCGACCGTTTGCGGCACCGTGATACCACTCGGTCGTCCAAGGTGCCGACATTTGTGCGACATCCGTCTTCGTGGTGCAAAGGTGCAAGTCCAAGTGCGGCACCCCCGGTGTGCCACATGCGGGTAAACTAGAACCTTATATAGAAACATTTGAACCCTAACCGCAGCAAAGGAGGCCCCATGGCATTCGATCCCATTCAAGAGGATTGCCATCGCCTCGTTCTTGAGGCCTTGCGCCGCGACAATATCCCGCTCACCGACGGTGCTGCCGTAGAGCGTCTGATGGAACAATTCACCCGCAACCCCGCACCGCTCATCGTGCACGACCGCGACCGCGCCGGGCACCTCATTGCCAAGGTGGTCGAGGCTGTCGACTACCGCATTCCCTTTATCCCTGACGATACCCAGGCAGAGCAAGAAGAGGCAGCTGCCGAGAACATGCTCCGCGAGGCAGCCGCACTCGACCCGGCCAACTGGGATGCCCAGCGCATGCTGACGGCGCTCACCGCCGAATCCAACGAGGAATACGTGCAGTATCTGGTGTCCAAGTGCGACGAGGTGGAGCACGATCTGGCGCTCAAGACCGCCTCGGCGCAGGACCCCTACGAGCGCGAGGCCGCTGGCGACCTTATGCGCCGCCCCTACCTGCGCTGGCTTGCCGCCCTTGCATCGCGCGCCCTCATTAGCGGCCGCTATCGCATGTCGCTCGAAGCCGCAAACCGCAGTCTCGACTTTGCCCCCAACGATCCCGCCGGCGTCCGCCACACCGCAATGCTCGCCATGGCAAAGCTCGAACACCCCGCCGAGGAGCTCAAACGGTTTCGCTCTGCACACTCCGTCCCCTATCTCGCCAACACGCCGCTGCGCCGTCGTCCCAAGGACGCGGAGCGCGACTTGGACCCATGGACGCTCATCGCGCTGATGAGCGCTGTCTGGCGCGAGCTGGACTACGAGGGCGCCGAGCACTATTTGCGCATCCTCGCACGCTCGTGCCCGCACGCGGCCGAGGCACTCTACTTCCAAACCGAGTTTCCCGATGGCGTCTATGCCCGCGTCAACGTGGGTGCGGGCTCCACCGACGAGCTTGTCCTTGCGCTGTCCGAGGCGACGCCGGTGCTGCAGGAGGGTCTGGGCGCCCCCGACAACGCCAGCTTTGCCGCCTGGGTCGCCACCAACGACATCGTGCGTTCCCAGATCGACGAGCGCATCCTGCGCGCGGCCGAGCAGGGGCTTCCATTTAAGGGAGGAGACCTCTAATGGATCCGAGCGTCTACATCCCCGCCTATCTGGAGCGAACCTATCTGGCGTCGCACCCCGAACTCACCGATGCAGCACGCGAGCTTGTCCATAACGACATTAGCGCGAATCCTCAAAAGTATGCGCAGTCCGAGCATGCCCAAGCGCTGCTGTCCTATGCCGGTGTTCATCGCCACCTGCTCGACGAGCTCCATCGCATCGAGGACATGGGCAGCGACGAGGAGTTCGAGCAGACGCGCAATCGTCTGTTCGACGACATGCGCGATGAGCTGCTAAAGATCGTCCGCATCGATGCGCATGTCCTCGACGCACAGCTGCTCGCCATCATCCTGGCCGACACGCCCGTTGACGCCTGCCTGGGTGACCTGATGAAGCTTGAGGCGACCACGGCCGATTACCTGCAGCAAAGCGTGCCCGGGTTCGACATGGAAGCCCCGCACTACTGGGCCAATAATGTTTTGGCCGACGGTGTCACTGCAGCAGACCTTACCGTGAGCGAGCCGGCTCTTATCGGGTGGCTTCACACACTCGATGCCATCTCGCAGCTGTGCATGGCGAGCGCCCGCTACCGCGCTGCCGCCAACTACGCCCGCCGTGTTCTTAAGGCGGAAGGCTACCCCACCCGAGCCGCAGGCACCGTGCTGCTCGCCCTTGCTCGCTTGGAAGACGAAGACGGCTTTTTTGCCCTAGCCCACCAGCTCGAGGAGCAGATGGGAGCCGATGCCCTCGAGAACTCCCCCTGGTACCTACTCGCCCGCACGATTCTGCTGTTCAAAACAAACAAGATGCGCCCGGCGACACGCGCGCTGCGCGAGTTTGCCAACCGTTGCGAGGGCGGTGCGTTCTTCTTACTGAACCCCATGTACCAGACGCCGTACCTTCCCTGCCGACCCGAGCCGCGCGATCCCTGGGATCTTTCGCACCAGGCCGTTTGGGAAGCGGACGGTATTATCTCGGACACTCCCGACTTTGCTCCCTGGGCCAATGCCTGTGAAGACGTGTCACAGCTTGCCCAGGAATTTGCGCGCCGCTACGGTTTTTAGTGACGCACTCGACCCGACCATGTCGTTTACGTTAGGAACGATTTCATGAACCTCCGCTCATCTCTCGCCTGTACCTCGAGCGATATCGCTCGCTGGGGACTGCGCTCTGTCCTCAAACGCCAGGGCGGCGTACTCCCCGGCCGCATCGCCATGAAGATCGATCCCGAGTTGCTGAGCGACCTCGCTGGCCTTGTCGACCGCAGCGTGGTGATTACGGGTACTAATGGCAAGACCACCACCTCCAACCTCATCGCCGACGCCGTTGCCGCCAGCGGCGCCACCGTGGTATGCAACCGCGCCGGCAACAACA
>DBEXKF010000102.1:0-3602 GCA_048175045.1 Collinsella sp. | reverse complement strand
CAGGCCTTGGCCGAGCATGGCTATGGCGCTCATCAGGACCAGCATGCCGGCAGCATAGGGCAGGACGGCGCCCAGGAGTTCGGCATCCTTACCGCGCACGTGCACGGCGGCAAGACCAATGGCGAGGGTCTGCGGCGAGATCATCTTACCGGCGGCGACGCCCAGGGCGTTCAATGCGACCATCCAGTAGTCGCTCACACCCAGCGCAGTGGCGGCCTGGCTCTGAATGGGACCAAACAGCATGCCCGAGGACGTACCCGAGCCGGTCACGAACGCACCGACTGCGCCGATCCACGGAGCCAGAATCGGGTAGAGACCGCCGGCGACCGCAATGCAAAACGCACTGATCGACGAAATCATGCCGGCATAGCCCATCACCTTGGCGCAGCCCAGTACCGAAAGCATCGTGATCACCGTCGGCGTCATCTGCTTCACAGTCGCGGCCAGCACCTCGCCCATCATGCGCGGCGAAGCGCCCTGAATGGCACCGCCGACAAACGCCGCCAGGAAAATCCAGACGCCTGGCGTGTTGATCCACGAAAACGTAAGCATACCGGGATTCTCACCGCAATACACCTGCACATGGCTCGCAAACGGCGCGAGCGCAGCATGTACAGCGGGCACCAAATTAGACGTGCCCAGCAGCAACACAAAGATCAGGATGAAGCACGACCAGGCCGAAAGCGCCGACTTAACGGTGAGCTTCTCCCCCGCCTCGATATTCATGTGAAAGCGTGCGTCCAGATGCCCCGACTTCTCGGCACGCATGGCAAGCGCAGCTGTCAGCGCGAGCGAAACGATGGATCCTACGACCACGGCCAGCTCGGGGCCCACAAACATGGCAACGACCAGAGCCGCGCCGACAAACGAAACGCCGGAGAGCAACGCCACGCCGGCAACACCGTGCAGACGCTCGCCCACACTCGCGGCATTGCCCTGGTCATCGGCAACACGGCCCGCAACCAGCACAATAAATAGCGGCATCACCACAAAGAACGGTGCGAGCTGCACCAGCTGAACGGTCGCTAGGTGAAGGGAATCCAAACCCACCAGGTCGGCAACGGACACCGTGGGGATGCCGATGGAGCCGTAGGGCGTGGGCACGCCGTTGGCCAGCAGGCAGATGAGCACGGCAGGCACGGCCTCAAAGCCCAGGCCCGCGAGCATGCCGGCGGGAATGGCGACAGCGGTACCGAAGCCGGCCATGCCCTCCATAAAGCCACCGAAGCACCAAGCCACGAGCAGCGCCAGCAGACGGCGGTCGCTGCTGATGGAGGTGATCATGCTGCCGATCACGTCCATGGCGCCCGTACGAACGCACAGGTTATACGTGAACACCGCGGCGATGATCACCAGGACGATGGGCCACAGAGCCATCAAAAAACCTTCGAGCGAGGCGGTCGCGATCTGCGCTGCCGGCAGGCGCCACCATGCGAAGGCAAACAAGCACGAAAGGACAAACGATCCGATAGCGGCCTTCCAAGCTGGCCATTTAAAGCACAGCAGCATCACGACCAGCCAAATAATCGGCACAAGAGCCAGTAAGAATGCGGCGACGTCCATAGGTAGAAGCTCCTTGGTACCGCGTGGGCGGCATCGAGGGTGTCACAAAACTTCAACAGGATACCGCACGTTTACCGACAAATTACAGCCGCCCGCCGAAATTATTGAACAATCCGTTCAAAAACACGAACGAACACCGTCGCGTCTATACTAAAGCGCAGCAATAGAAAGGACTCCGTTTTGAGCATCACGCCCCTCGATAGCATTCGCCGCGCCATCGCCCGCCGCAACGGCGTCTCCAACCCCGCTGCATCGAGAGACGGCGCCGCGAAGGCCCAGGGCGGCCGCATCGAGAACGGCCTCTTCCCTGCCTCGCACACTGCCGAGGAACTCGCACGCATCCAAGAGCTGAGCCAGCGCAACGCCGGCGGCCCCGACAGCAGCCAGGCCACGCGCCGTCGCCGCGAGCGCGATCGCGAGCCTGGTCCCATCCACCGCATGGTCAACGCGTGGTGGAACCGCCTGCTCGGCGCTGTCTACGGCGGCGGCTTCTCCACGCAGGAAGCCGAATACGAGGAGCACGCCACCCGCCGCGACTATCTCTGGAATACCCTGGGCACCGCCGTGTGGGGCATGGCGTTTCCGCTGCTCACCATTGTGTCCACGCAGCTTGTGGGCGCCGAGGAAGCCGGTAAGTTCTCCATCGCCTTTGTCACCGGCACGCTAATCATGATCGCGTGCAACTACGGCGTGCGCAACTTTCAGGTCTCGGACATCGACGAAAAAACCTCCTTCGCCTCCTACCAGCTCAACCGCTGGCTTTGCGGAGCGCTCGCCCTAGGCTGCGGCCTCATGTACAGCAGTGCCCGCGGTTATGACGCGCAGATGGCGACAATCGGCCTGGGTGTCTACCTGTACAAGGTGATCGACGGCGTGGCGGACGTGTACGAGGGCCGCCTGCAGCAGGCCAATAAACTCTACCTGGCCGGCATGAGCCAAACGCTACGCTCCGTCGGCGTCATCGTGGTCTTTAGCGTGACGCTGTTCCTTACGCGCAGCATGCCCATCGCGGCCATGGCCATGGGTGTCACCGCCATCGCCTCGCTCGTGCTGGTCACCGCGCCGCTCGCCCTGCTCGAGACCGAGAAATCGCGCCGCGTGAGCCTGCGCGAGGTCGGCCACCTGTTTGTCCAGTGCGCTCCGCTCTTTGGTGCACTATTCCTGTTCAACCTCATCGAGAGCATGCCCAAGTTTGTGATGGAAGGCACGCTGGCCTACAAATACCAGCTGTACTTTAATGCCCTGTTCTTTCCGGCGCAGGCTATTTTGCTGAGCATCGGATTTGTCTATAAACCGCAGCTTTTGCGTCTGTCGAGCATTTGGGCGAACCCACGCAAACGCCGCCGTTTTGACTTGATTATTATTGCCGTTATGGCGCTGATCGTGGCCATCACCGGCGTGTGCGCCGCATTTATGGCAGGCCCCGGCATTCCCCTCATGAGCTTTATGTACGGCCTCAACTTTGAGCGCTACCGCACATTGGCGCTGCTGATGGTCGTCGCCGGCGGCGTAACCGCGGCCATCGATTTTATCTACGCCATTATCACGGTGCTGCGCCACGCTGGAGACGTCACCAAGATCTACTTGATCTGCTTTGCCGTGAGCGTGGTGCTCCCGGTGATCCTAATCAACCTGCTGGGCCTGATGGGCGCCGTGGTGAGCTACCTGGCGGTTATGGCCCTACTGCTGGTGTTGCTGATTGTCGAGTACGCCCACATCCGCCAGCGCATCGAGCGCGACCGAAACCCGTACGGCGCCTAATTAGCTGCCCCCGGTACCGGAATTTGCGATGGAATCACCCCGGCTGCGGTCTCGTTGCGGACAATATGCATCACGCAAAACTAAGTGAGTAGACTTTTACCGAATCCCCGACCACACCGACAAAGCACAAGTCTGTGGCCTGCACTGATAATTGTTCTCGGGGGAAGCGGGCACTGCGGGGCGCGGCAACGGCGCGCGATTTCCGCGTCGCAGCGCTACCCTGATGCTGAATGCCGGGACGATGACCCACTGACCTGCTGACGCCTCTTCGGCCGTCC
>DBEXKF010000101.1:0-1738 GCA_048175045.1 Collinsella sp. | reverse complement strand
AGTTCCCAGGCCACCTTTAAGCTCAAGGTGCCTTCGGCCGACACGGTGACTGACGACCAGATCGATGCCGCCGCCAAGTATGCCGAGGAAGGCGGCGCGAGCTCTGCCGCCGCGGCAAAGATACTCCAGCAGGCGGCAATTACGCGCCGCGATGCCGCCGCCAACGCCGTAAGCGCAAGCGAGGCACAGTCCGCCCGCGACGCCGATGCTCGACATAAGGCAACGGACCTGTATCAGCTCGATATTCCCGTTGAGTGGTACGGCAAAGTCGCGACTTGGCAAAACGGCAGCACGCTGTGCATCTATCTTGCCGGCGACACGAACACGCCGCTTGTGACGCTTGTCACGGTGCGCGACGGCGAGAGCTTTACGCCCGATGAGGGCGACGCAGTTTTGGGTGCGGCAAACCTCGGCAACGGCTACACCGTCTACGCCAGCGGCCCCGTTTATCCGTATGTGGTGCCCCAGACCATCAACGGACGCACGCAAGACCCCGTGTCGACCTACCCCATGGACACTGCAGTTGAGCTTGTCGAGCTAACGACCGGCAACCGCTATACCTATAGCCAGATCAAGAACGTGCTGGTCGGCAAAGACGGCAACGCAGACTCCGCGACCAAACTCGAGACCGACTACCTCGCCCAGATTCTGATGCCGAGCATCAAGGCCCAGGACTAGCCGGGCGCATCACGGTGCTCCCCAACCGTAATGAAGGGGCCAGGAGGTCCTGGCCCCACAGATCCGTAGATGATTAGGCAAGGAGCCACTTCCATGCGGGCACAACGTGTACCGCACCGTGCTCGCATGGAATATCGGCCTGCTCATCCATGGTAACGATTGCCGACTCGCCAAGATCGAACTGGGCCATCGAGGCATCAAGCGCGGCAATTTCGCGCTCGCGCGTTTTCTCACTTGCCATATCCACACTCACCTGAATCAGGCTATAAGCCCGCATGAGAAGTGCGTCCCCAGCCACAAAGTCCACCTCATGGCTTTTGCTCTTCTCTTTGATCAGCAGGCGGCAGACCGATCCGACCCTCACCGCGGGAGTCCTTCTTCTTAGCGCGTTGAACACTGCGGTCTCGAGCCTCTGACCCTGGTCCAATGCCGATGCGGGAGAGAATGCTCCAAACATCGCAGGATCGACAGCGTAGACCTTAGAAGCAGACCGCATGTTATTTGCCAGTGAACGCGTGAACTCCGGCACGGAGAACAGCAGGTAGGCATCCTCATAATACTCAAGTAAGTCGCTGAGCGAATTACGACTGACGGGTATCTGCCTGCTCTTGAACTCGTTGTACACTTTGTTCACCGACAGCTCTCGTCCCGAAGATGCCATACACCGCGTTAGGAACAGCGATGCCAGGCGAGGGTTCTTGACGTCGTAACGCTCAACGACGTCCATAGCGACCGTTCGCGAAGCATATTCCTGTAGCAGCTGAATCGCGTCTGCGGGCGTCTGCTCAAGCGTCGCGATGAATCCCCCTCGTTCAAGATATCCGATCAGATGATGTCGAAGCAGCGCTGCATCGCTTGGGGAAAAGGTCGCATCTGGCTCGAAAACACTCCCCGTCTTATATCGAACGTATTCCGAAAAACTCAACGGAAAAAGCTCCCGTATAAGAGAACGACCCCTGAACTCGCTCTTAAGCTCTGAGGACAGCATCTTAGAAGAAGATCCCGTCACATAGACGGTCGCTTTATCCCTATCGACTAAACGCCGCAGAAAACAACCCCA
>DBEXKF010000100.1:0-10690 GCA_048175045.1 Collinsella sp. | reverse complement strand
TATTCATGGCGTACGAACGCGTGACCTCAATGCCTCCGAGCGTGTCGAGCTCCGCCGCGATGGCGTCGCGATCGGCTGGGTCGTGCCAGTACATGGCGATGCGTTCGAGCGTCTCGACCTCGTCGATCTTGCTGTCGATATCTATGTCGATCGGTGTTCGTGTGCGCTTGAGCGAATCCGCGATGTGGGGGTCGCCGCCGCAGAATTCGTCCAGGCGCGTGTAGAGCGAGCGGGGGAGGAAGCACTGCCCGTCCGCGAAGATATCGAAGGTGACGTCATGGCCGGCGGCAATGCTATGGACGCGGTGGGCGATGGCGCGGTCGAGCGGTCGGCTCAAAATGCGCGTAGCACGTGAGGTATCGGTGGGCACATCGTCGTCGAGCTGCCAGACGCTGGCACCGTTGGCGCAGACGGCATAGTGCACGGCGGGATGGGCGAGGATGGGCTCAAAGACGCCCGACAGCGGACGTCCCGTGCAGGGCACAAATTCAATCCCGCGTCGAGCGAGTTCGTCGAGCATCGCCCAGGTGGCGTCGCTCATCTGCTTATCACTCGTCAGCAGCGTTCCATCCATATCGGAAAACACAATCATTCGCTGCGATCCTTTCTACTGGCATAAAAAGCGTGGCCGAGGGCGGTGATGCCCTGGCCACGCTCGGGTTCTATAACGGTCCGCGTCCTAGCGATCGGCGAGCGGCTTGTACTCCAGCGGCTCGATAACCGGGCGATACGCGGGACGGATGATGCGGTGCGCGCAGAAGAGCTCTTCCATGCGGTGCGCCGACCAGCCGGCCATGCGGGCGACGGCGAACAGCGGCGTAAAGAGCGTCTCGGGCACGCCGAGCATCTTGTAGATAAAGCCCGTGTACAGGTCGATGTTGGCGCAGATGGGCTTGGTCATGCCGTGATCGCGCATTACTTGCGGGGCCAGGCGCTCGATGCGCTCGATGAGCGCGAACTCCTCGCCCAAGTCCTTCTTGGCGGCAAGCGAGCGCGCGTAACGGCGGCAGACCTCGGCGCGCGGGTCGCTCAGCGTGTAGACGGCGTGGCCCATACCGTAGATGAGACCCGTGCCGTCGAAGGCCTGCTTGTCGAGGATCTTGCCCAGGTAGGCTGCGACCTCGTCCTCGTCCTCCCAATTGGAGACATGCGCACGGATGTCCTCGTGCATGGACACGACCTTGGCGTTGGCACCGCCGTGGCGCGGACCCTTGAGCGAGCCGATAGCCGCGGCGTAGGCAGAATACGGGTCGGTGGCCGAAGAGGACAGCACGCGGCAGGCAAACGTGGAGTTGTTGCCGCCGCCGTGCTCGGCATGCAGCATGAGCATAACGTCGAGCAGCATCGCCTCATCGCGGGTGAACGCCATGCCGCCGCGCAGGACCTGTAGGATGGTCTCGGCGGTGGAGAGGCCGGGTGTGGGGTGCGGTACATGAACCTCGGAGCCGCGGCGCTTGGCGACCGAGGCCATATGCGCGAAGGCGGCGATGCGGGGGAGACGGGCGAGCATGGAGATGGCGACGTCGATTTCGTGCTCGGGTGTAATGGCGTCGGGCTCGGCGTCGAAGGCGTAGAGCAGCAGCACGGCGCGCTGAAGCACATTCATGATGCTCGACGACACCGTGGTCATGGGGAACTCGCGGACGTATTCGTCGCTCAGATGTCTAAAGGCACCTAGGCGCTCGCAGAAGCCGTCGAGCTCTTCCTTGTTGGGCAGCGAACCCGTGATAAGCAGATAGGCGACTTCTTCGTAGCCGTAGCGATTCTCCGCCTGGGCATTGTTGACCAGATCCTCGATGCTGTAGCCGCGAAGCGTGAGCTTGCCCTGATCGGGCAAGACCTTTCCGTCGACCTTGTTGTAGCCGTGCACATCCGAGATACGAGTGAGGCCCGCGACCACGCCCGAGCCGTCGGCATTGCGCAGGCCGCGCTTGACATTGTGCTCGACAAACAGGTCCTCGTCATAAGGGTCGGTCGGCAGGCCGTGGTAGAGGCTTTCGCTCTCAGACGAAATCTGGCGGCTTGCTTCGTAATCCAGAACCAGTCGGCTCAAGTGGTCATCGAAGCGGTAATAGATTTTCTTGGCGTCGTAGGCCATGCGCGCTCCTCTCCGGGCCGCATCGGGGTGGCTTGCATTGGCATGCGCGCGTCAGGCTATCCCCAGCGGCTTGTTCGCTACAGGCGGTACATAAAGTTAAAGACGTCCTCGCGCTGGATGGACACGTTGACGCCCGAAAGCTCGCCGGCCTCGGCCAGGGCCTTCTGCAGCTCAGCGAAGTCGAGCTTGGACTCGGCGGTATCGGCCAGCATGGTCATGGTGAAGATGTCCTCGATAATGGACTGCGTGATGTCGCGGATGTCGACGTTGGCCTCGCCCAGGACACGGGTGACGCCGGCGACGATGCCGGGGCGGTTCTTGCCAAGGACGGTGATGACGATACGGGAGGACGAGATCTCGGCCATGGGAAACCCTTTCGCGTGGTTGCGGCGCGCGCGGGCGCTCCGCTACGGTACAGTGTTCATCATTGTACCTGTCTGGCGCCAAAAGGGGTGTGCTTACTGCGGCGTTACACGTCTGCAACATGGGAGAAGGGGCAACAGGGTGCGTGTCCGCTGCGGTTGGCCACGCCGTGTTGCACAAAGACCGTGAACCTTTTGTGGGACGCGCGGCGCTGTGGTACCATAGCCGAGTTTGTTGTCTTGGTCGGAAACCAAGACGCCTTATGCGCTGATCGGTAACCAGCGCCTGACCAATAAGGAGTCCTACCATGAAGCAGGGTATCCATCCCCAGTATGTCGAGTGCACGGTGACGTGCTCCTGCGGCAACACCTTCAAGACGCACGCTACCGTGTCCGAGATGAAGGTTGAGCTTTGCAACGAGTGCCACCCGTTCTACACCGGCCAGCAGAAGTTCGTCGACACCGGTGGACGCGTCCAGCGCTTCGCCGACAAGTTCGGTGGCGCCGCTGCCGCCCAGCTCAAGAAGGCCGAGGAGGCCAAGGCTGCCAAGGCTGCCAAGGCTGCTGAGGCCGAGGCCGCTCGCAAGGCCGCCGCTGAGGCTAAGGCTGCCGAGAAGGCCAAGCGTGCTGCTAAGTTTGCCGAGGAGGCTGCCAAGCAGGCCGCCGAGGCTCCCGCAGAGGCTCCCGTCGAGGAGGCCGCTGCCGAGGCCGAGACCACCGAGGCTGCTGAGTAAATAGCTCGCCGAGGAATCGCTCGCATTCGTGGCTAAAGGGCCGCGTATCCATTTGGGTGCGCGGCCCTTTTCCTTTATTGGTGCAAGCTAACCCGTCCCCATTGCACCAGATTGGTGCGAAGGGGACGGGTTCGTTTGCACCAAATGGCAGAGATACAGCGTTTTCCCAGATAAAAACTGCCAAAATAAACCAGTCCCCTTTTGGCAGGTTGGTCGTAGTTATTACGTGGCGGTCGAGGTCGACCGTATAGGCCGCGCCTTGTTTGGCTAAAGTACAATCATCTGTGTTTAACTCGCACGCAGCTGCACGGCGTGGGCGATGGCCAAAAAGGAAAACCACATGGGATTCATGTCAAAGCTGCTGTCCTTTGGATCCGATAAGGACCTTAAGCGCTACTACAAGATCGTTGACCAGATCAACGGTCTTGAGCCCCAGTTTGAGAAGATGACCGAGGAGGAACTCCGCGCCCAGACCGATAAGTTCCGCGAGCGTTACGCCAACGGCGAGTCGCTCGACGACATGCTTCCCGAGGCTTTTGCCACTGTGCGCGAGGCTTCCAAGCGCATCACGGGCATGCGTCACTTTGACGTACAGCTCATCGGCGCCATGGCGCTTCATGAGGGTCATATTGCCGAGATGAAGACCGGCGAGGGCAAGACGCTCGTCTCCACCTTGGCCGGCTACCTCAACGCTATCGCCGGCAAGGGCGTGCACGTCGTTACTGTCAATGATTACCTTGCCAAGCGTGACTCCGAGTGGATGGGCCGCATCTATAAGTACCTGGGCATGACCGTCGGTCTGCTCCAGAACAACATGCCGCTCGAGCTCAAGCGCCCGGCCTACCAGGCCGACGTCACCTACGGCACCAACTCCGAGTTCGGCTTTGATTACCTGCGCGACAACATGGTTACCCGTCCCGAGCAGCGCGTGCAGCGCGGCCACAACTACGCCATCGTCGACGAGGTTGACTCCATCCTGATCGATGAGGCCCGCACCCCGCTGATCATCTCGGGCGCTGGCACCAAGTCCGCCAGTACCTACAAGGACTTCGCGCGTGCCGTGCGTGGCCTTGAGCGCGGCGAGGACGTGTCGCACGACATGCTTACCGCCACCGAGGACGTTGAACCCACGGGCGACTACGTCATGGACGAGGCCAAGCACACCATTGCCGCCACCGAGCGCGGTCTTAAGAAGATCGAGCGCCGCCTGGGTATCGATGACATCTATGCCGATCTCTCCGGCCAGTTGGTCAACCACCTGCAGCAAGCGCTGAAGGCCCAGTACATGTTCCACCGCGATAAGCAGTACGTGGTCACCAACGGCGAGGTCAAGATCGTCGACGAGTTCACCGGCCGCATCATGGAGGGCCGCCGCTATTCTGAGGGCCTGCACCAGGCCATCGAGGCCAAAGAGGGCGTGCTCGTACGCGAGGAGAACCAGACCCTGGCCACCATCACCCGGCAGAACTACTTCCGTCTGTATGACAAGCTCTCCGGCATGACCGGCACGGCACTTACCGAGGATGCCGAGTTCCGCGAGATCTACAAGCTGCCCGTCGAGGTCATCCCCTCCAACAAGCCCGTGCAGCGCGTGGACCACGAGGACCTGGTGTACCGCACCATTCAGGCTAAATACAACGCCGTTGCCGACGACGTTGAGCGTCGTCACGCCAAGGGCCAGCCGGTCCTGGTGGGCACCGTCTCCATCGAGAGCTCCGAGAAGCTGTCAGCCGCCCTTACCAAGCGCGGCATCGCGCACGAGGTCCTCAACGCTAAACATCACGAGCGCGAGGCCCACATCGTGGCCCAGGCCGGACGCTACGGCGCCGTGACCATCGCCACCAACATGGCCGGTCGTGGTACCGACATCCTGCTGGGCGGCAACCCCGACGAGCTGGTGCGCGAGCGCCTGGAGTACGAGGGCCTGACCATGGAGGACGTGACGCCCGAGCAGCTCGAGCAGTTTAACGCCGAGGCCAAGGAGACTTGCAAGGCCGAGCGCGAGCGCGTGCTTGCCGCCGGCGGCCTGACCGTCATCGGCACCGAGCGCCATGAGTCCCGCCGTATCGACAACCAGCTGCGCGGCCGTTCCGGCCGTCAGGGCGATCCAGGCGAGACCCAGTTCTACCTGTCGCTCGAGGACGACCTCATGCGCCTGTTCGGCGGCGACAAGATGGACCGCGTCTCCAAGATGATGGTCACGGCCGACATGGGCGACGACATGCCCATCCAGCACAAGATCATCTCCAAGGCCGTCGAGAGCGCCCAGCACAAGGTCGAGAGCATCAACTTCTCCATGCGTAAGAGCGTCCTTGAGTACGACGACGTCATGAACAAGCAGCGCCAGGTCATCTACGCCGAGCGCAATAAGATTCTGGACGGCAAGGACCTGACCGACCACATCACCGAGGTCATGCACGACACCGTGTACCGCTGCGTGCAGGAGTTCTGCACCAAGGACAGTCACGATGGCGAGCGCGACCTGGAGGGCCTGCGCAAGTGGGTTGTGGAGCTCACCGGCCACATCGATACGCCGAAGTTCCCCGACGAGGATTATGAGGCCCTGGCTGCCGATGTCCTGGCTTACGTAGAGAAGTGCTACAACATGAAGGCCGAGCGCTTGGGCGAGGACCTGATGCGCGAGCTCAACACCCAGGTCATGCTGCGCGTCATCGATACCCGCTGGATGAACTACCTGCAGGAGATGGACTACCTCAAGACCGGCATCGGCCTGCGCGGCTTTGGCCAGCGCGACCCGCTGGTCGAGTACAAGACCGAGGCCTACGGCGCGTTCCAGATACTCGTCGATACCATGTATGAGGAGTACCTGCGCACGGTTCTGCGCATCGAGATCAAGGCTGCCCCGCGTGCCGTGGAGCACAAGGAGGAGCCCGCGCTCGAGGGCGCGCGCTTCTCCGGTCCTGCCGAGGTCGATGGTGACAACGGCGACTCGGTGCTGCGCAAGCAGGCGCAGGTGCAGGCCCGCACGGCTGTCCAAGGCGGACCGGCTGCCGTCAACAACGGTGGCAAGGTGACCACCTATCGCAAGTCCGAGAGCGACGATCCGTACGTCAACGTGGGCCGCAACGACCCGTGCCCCTGCGGTAGCGGCAAGAAGTTTAAGTACTGCCACGGCAGGAATCGTTAATGGCTGAGGCTTTAGAGGTAACGCCCGCCGAGCTGGACGCGTTCGCGGACCGGCTCGGCGAGGTCGAGTCGTATCTCCATTTGGACGAAAAGCGCACGCGCGTGACCGAGCTCGAGGCCAAAAGTGTTGCCCCTGGCTTTTGGGATGACGCCGACGCCGCCCGTGCCACCATGGAGGAGATTGCACGCGCCAAGGAGGACATCGCCGCTGTGGATACGGCACGCGGTGAGCTTTCCGATGCTCGTGCCGCGTTGGAGCTTGCCGAGGAAATGGGTGATGACCCCGATGCCGCTGCGCTGCGTGAGGAGGCTGCCGCCACGGCGGAGCGCCTATCCCGCGCCATCGACAAGCTTGAGCTTTCGAGCTGGTTTACCGGTGAGTTCGATCACGGCGATGCCATTGTGACCATCAAGCCCGGACAGGGTGGTCTGGAGGCCCAGGACTGGACCTTCATGCTCTTTAAGATGTACATGAAGTACTGCCAGCGTCGCGGCTGGAAGGTCACCATCAACGACTGTCCCGCGGCCGAGGTCATCGGCATCGACCGCGCGACCTTTACCGTCGAGGGCAAGGACGCATTTGGCATGCTGCGCGCCGAAGCCGGCGTCCACCGCTTGGTGCGCATTAGCCCCACCGACGACAAGAAGCGCCGCCAGACCACGTTTGCCGGCGTCGAGGTCATCCCCGTGCTACCCGATGATATCGACATCGAGATCAGTCCCGATGACATCCGCGTGGACGTGTACCACGCGAGCGGCCCGGGCGGCCAGGGCGTTAACACCACCGACTCCGCCGTGCGCGTGACGCATTTCCCCAGCGGCATTGTGGTCACCTGCCAAAACGAGCGCAGCCAGATCCAGAACAAGGCCGCGTGCATGCAGATTCTCAAGGCTCGCCTGTACGAGATTGAGCTCGAGAAGCGTGCCGAGGCGCTCGATGAGATTCGCGGACCCAAGACCACGATCGGTTTTGGCAACCAGATTCGCAGCTACGTGCTCTACCCGTACCAGATGGTCAAGGACCTACGCACGGGCGTGGAGACCAGCAATGTCGAGGCAGTTCTTGACGATGGCGACCTGGACCCGTTTGTTATTGGCTACCATCGCTGGGCGACCGGCAACGCCGATGCAGAAGGCTCGGAGGTCTAAAACATCGTGGCTTCAAGCCGATGCCAAGCCCAACGGTTGGACGGGTTTGTCTCCAGAATAAACCCTGCGCAGGGGTGGTTTTTGTTCGGCGAATCGGTAGAATCGAATACAAGAAGAAGTTCGAAGCGCATCCGTTTGGGTGCGCTTTTTTGAGGGAGGCAGCATGGCATATCGTCTGGACATCAAGCGCATTCTTTCGATGAACTTCTTTCACGACCTGCCCCAGATTATGTTGGGGTGCGCTCTGGCCGCTATTGCGACCGACCTGTTTTTGATTCCCAACGGCCTTGCTGCCGGTGGCGTTACGGGCCTTGCCACCATTATCCAGGCGGTCGGCACGGCGCGAGGCGTGTCGCTTCCCGTTGGTATTCAGACGATCGTGATGAACGCCTTGCTGTTGCTGGTCGTTATGCGCGAGGGCGGCATGTTCTACGTGGTGCAGACCGCGACGGGCTTTGTGCTGCTGGGCTTCTTTACCGATCTGTTCGCCCCGTTTGTAGCACCTCTGGCGGATGCGGACCTGATGCTTCCCGCTATGTGGGGCGGCATTATTACGGGCATCGGTTACGGCATGGTGTTGCGCGCCGGCGCCAACACCGGCGGCTCGGACACGATTGGCCAAATCATCTCGCGTAACACCTCGCTGCCGGTGGGCTCGACCGTCATGGCGATCGATGTTGCCGTATGCGCGCTGTCGGCTCCGGTCTTTTCAATCGAAAACGCACTATATGCAGGCCTTTCGATGGTCATTAGCGGCTACGTGATCGATGCCGTGGTCGATGGTGGCAACAAACGCCGTATGGTACTCATCATCTCGGACAAGTTCCCTGATATCGCTGCCGATATCATGTATGGCCTGGGTCGTGGTTGTACCAAGTTTAAGGCGACTGGCATGTATTCGGGTGCCGAGAAGCCAGTGATTATGGTCATCGTGAGCCGTCGAGAGCTCAATTCCCTCAAGACGATCGTGCGCGAGCGCGATCCTCATGCCATCGTGACGGTTGCCGACGTTACGGAAGCCTTCGGCGAGGGATTCAAGGACATTAGCGCGTAGGGTCGATCGCGTTCCATCCAAAAGACGTTCACATTGATAAACCGTTTCATCAGCGGTTCTGCCTGCTAAATTGTTCAAATAATGATAAAAACTCTGGTAAAGCCATCAGTTTCCAGCATAATGAATGACGTACGTGCATTGCGGCTGTGTTGGGATTACCTTCGGTGCCGTGCGCATTTTGTCTAATGAGGATGAAAGGAAGGCACAATGAGCGACGAAGAGCTCAAAAAGGTTGCCAACGAGGTAAGGAAGGGCATCGTCACCGGCGTGCACGCTGCCAAGTCCGGCCATCCGGGCGGTTCGCTCGGCGCTGCCGACATCATGACCTATCTGTACTTTGAGGAAATGAACGTCGACCCGGCCGATCCCCGCAAGGCCGATCGCGACCGTTTTGTGCTCTCCAAGGGCCATTGCGCTCCGGGCCTGTACGCCGTGCTCGCCGAGCGTGGGTTCTTCCCCAAGGAGGATCTCGAGACGCTGCGCCATATCGGCAGCCACCTGCAAGGTCATCCCAACATGAACGACACCCCGGGCGTCGATATGTCCACCGGCTCGCTCGGCCAGGGCATCTCCGCCGCCGTGGGCATGGCGGTTGCCGCCAAGCACTGGGGCGATACTTACCGCACGTACGCCCTGCTGGGTGATGGCGAGAGCGAGGAGGGCCAGGTCTGGGAGGCAGCCATGTTTGCCGGCAACCAGCAGCTCGATAACCTCTGCGTGATCGTCGACCACAACGGCCTGCAGATCGACGGCCCCGTCGAGGAGGTCAACGACCCCATGCCGCTCGCCGACAAGTTCCGCGCCTTTAAGTTCCACGTGGTGGAGCTTGCCGACGGCAACGATTTCGATCAGATCCGCGCCGCCTTTGCCGAGGCCCGCGCCACCAAGGGTCAGCCGACCGCCATCATCGCCGAGACCATGAAGGGCAAGGGCGTTTCCTTTATGGAGAACCAGGTTGGTTGGCACGGCAAGGCCCCCAACGATGAACAGTTTGAGCAGGCCATGGCAGAGCTCACGGCCGCCGGAGAGGAGCTCTAGGATGGCAGACGTCAAAAAAATCGCCACGCGCGTAAGCTACGGCGAGGCCCTCGTCGAGCTCGCCAACGAGCACGATGACTTTGTGGTCCTCGACGCCGACCTGGCCGCCGCCACGCAGACCGGCAAGTTCAAGGCCGCCTGCCCCGATCGTTTCTTCGATGTGGGCATTGCCGAGAGCAACCTGATGGGCGTCGCCGCCGGTATCGCGACCACCGGCCGCGTTGCCTTCGCGAGCACCTTTGCCATGTTTGCCGCCGGCCGCGCCTTTGAGCAGGTCCGTAACTCCATCGGCTACCCGCATCTCAACGTTAAGATTGGCGCCACGCACGCCGGTATCTCGGTGGGCGAGGACGGCGCCACACACCAGTGCTGCGAGGATATCGCCCTGATGCGCGTCATCCCTGGCATGACTGTGATCGTTCCTGCCGACGACGTCGAGGCCCGCGCCGTGACGCGCGCCGCCTACGAGTGCGACGGTCCGGTGTACATGCGCTTCGCTCGTTTGGCCTCGCCGGTTATCAACGACCCCGAGACCTACAAGTTCGAGTTGGGTAAGGGCATTGTCATGCGCGAGGGCGCCGATGTGACCATCATTGCCTGCGGCCTGATGGTCGGCGAGGCTCTCGAGGCCGCCGAGCAGCTCGCTGCCGAGGGCATCGACGCCGAGGTCATCAACATGCACACCATCAAGCCCATCGATGCCGACCTGATCGTCAAGAGCGCCACCAAGACCGGCCACGTCGTGACCGTCGAGGAGCACTCTGTGATCGGTGGCCTGGGCAGCGCCGTTGCCGACGTCCTGTGCGAGCAGTGCCCGACGCCGCTCAAGAAGATCGGCGTCAACGACACCTTCGGTGAGTCTGGCCCGGGTGCCGAGCTCTTGCACAAGTATGGCCTGGACGCCGCCAACATCGTGGCGACCACCAAGGAGTTCTTGGCATAAGGCAAGGCGGATCTCAAGGACTGCTTCGCCAGAACTATAAAACTGTTTCGCCAGTACTATGGAAACCCGGCAGGGGCGCTCTCTTGGAGAGCGCCCCTGTTTCAGTTGCGGTGAAATAAGGACTGTTTTGCCAGCTTAAAGGCTCAACAGTCCCTATTTCACCGC
>DBEXKF010000099.1:0-4313 GCA_048175045.1 Collinsella sp. | reverse complement strand
ACCTTCGTGCATCCCAAGCAGCTGATTCCCGCCGAGATTACCGAACTCACGAGCATTACAAACGCCGATGTGGTGGATGCCCCATCGGCCGTCGAGGCCGTGGCCGCTCTCGCCGATTTTGTCGGCGGCTGCCCGGTGATTGCGCATAACGCCACCTTCGACCGTTCGTTTATCGAGTCGGTCAAGGGCGGTGTCAACGTCAGCGACATCTGGATCGATTCGCTGGCACTGTCGCGCATCGCACTTCCGCGCCTGGCCTCGCACAAGCTGTCTTTTATGGCCGACCTGTTTGGCTGCGACTCGGTGTCGCACCGCGCCAACGCCGATGTCGACGCCCTGTGTGGCGTGTGGCGTGTGTTGCTCGTGGCGCTCTCCGACTTGCCTCAGGGCCTCATGGCACGCCTAGCCGACATGCATCCGGATGTGCCTTGGTCCTATCGTCCTATCTTCTCATTCTTGGCAGGACAGAACCCCGGTTCCATCTTCTCTCTCAGCGCCGCCCGCGCCGACGTACTCAAGGCCGATCGGGCCGATGATCGCGTTGATGCGGACGAGCTACCGGTCCTTAAGATGCCGAGCCGCGAGGAAATCGAGGCGGGCTATGCCCCGGGCGGTCTGGTTAATCGCATGTATCCCACGTACGAGCCGCGCGATGAGCAAATCGCGATGGCGCTCGAGGTCCGTGACGCGCTCGTTACGGGAACGCATCGCGTGATTGAGGCGGGGACGGGCGTCGGCAAATCGATGGCCTATCTGGTGCCTTTTGCCGAGGCAGCGCGCCGCAACAACATCACGGTTGGTATCGCGACTAAATCGAATAATCTTGCCGACCAGCTCATGTATCATGAGCTGCCCAAACTTGCCGAGCAGCTGGAAGGAGGCCTATCGTTTTGCGCCCTCAAGGGCTATGACCACTATCCATGCTTGCGCAAGCTTGAGCGCATGAGCCGTGGCCAAGTCGAAATTACGACTAAGCGTGATCCTGCCGACACGCTTACGGCAGTCGCGGTCATCATGGCGTACGTGTGTCAGTCGGCCGATGGCGACCTCGACTCGCTCGGCATTCGCTGGCGCAGCGTCAACCGTCCCGACTTTACGACGGCGTCGCGCGAGTGCGCCCGTCGCCTATGCCCGTTTTTCTCCGATAAATGCCTGGTCCACGGCGCCCGCCGTCGCGCGGCGCATGCCGATGTGGTGGTCACCAACCATTCCCTGCTGTTCCGCAACGTTGCGGCCGAGGGCAGAATCTTGCCTCCAATTCGTCACTGGGTGATCGATGAGGCCCACTCCATCGAGCGCGAGGCTCGCCGTCAATGGGCGCGCGTGGTGTCGGCGGATGAATCGCGCGTTCTGTTTGAGCGCCTGGGTGGCTCGAGCACCGGTGCACTGAGCCAGGTTTCCCGCGATTTGGCAACTTCGGAGGGCTCTACGCTCTACCTGGGTCTAACCGCCAAGGCGACGTCGACGGCCGCGCGCGCGAGCATGGCAATCGCCGATGTGTTTGACGGCGTTCGCGAGCTTGGCCGCCGTGCGCGCGGGGGCTATGACAATGCGAACCTATGGATTGGCCCCGAGCTGCGCGAATCTGACGACTGGCATGATTTCTTACAGTCGGCCTACACTGCTATTGACGCATTGGAACAAGCTGACAAGAGCGTCGACGCGCTGGTACAAGCCGTCGCCGCCGACAAGCCCGAGGTTGTTGTCGACCTGGGTGATATCTCGCGCCGCCTACACGAGCTGGTCGAGAACCTCAAGCTCATCATTGACGGTACCGACGAACACTACGTGTACTCGCTGCAAGTCAATCGCAGATTGCGCGCCGGCGGCGAGTCGATGACCGCGGAGCGCATCGATATTGGTGAGGCCTTGGCAACCGAGTGGCTGCCCGAGGTCCACACGGCTATCTTTGCATCGGCGACCATGACGGTTTCCAAGAGCTTTGAGCACTTTAACCACGCCGTCGGCCTCGATCGCATCGGTGCCTCGACATCATCGTCGCTGCACTTGGATTCGAGCTACGACTTCGATTCGAATATGGCCGTGGTCGTGGCCGGGGATATCCCCGATCCGCGCGACCGTGAAGGCTATCTTTCGGCGCTCGAGCGTGTGCTGGTCGACGCTCATCTGGCCATGGGCGGCTCGGTGCTCACGCTGTTCACCAACAGGCGCGACATGGAGGAGTTGTACGCTCGCGTCGAGCCCAAGATGGCTCGTGCGGGTCTGGAACTCAACTGCCAGCAGCGCAATTCGTCTCCTCGCCGTCTGCGCGATCGCTTCATCAACGAACCGACCTCGTCGCTCTTTGCGCTTAAGGCCTTTTGGGAAGGGTTTGACGCCAGCGGCGAGACGCTGCGCTGCGTCATCATCCCCAAGCTGCCGTTCTCGAGCCCCACAGACCCGCTCTCATGCGAGCGCAATCTGCGTGAAGACCGCGCTTGGGCGCGCTATTCGCTGCCCGAGGCCGTGCTCGAGGTCAAGCAGGCAGCCGGTCGCCTCATTCGCTCGTCGACCGATTGTGGCGTACTCATCTTGGCCGACCCGCGCCTGGTGACGAAGGGCTACGGCAAGAAATTCTTAACGTCGCTGCCCACGAGTTCCTATCAGCGCATCGAATCGGCACAAATCGGGCACTATCTACAGCTGTGGCGCTCACGCCACGAGCGGCGCCGCTAAAGCGGACAGACGAGGGATTTTGCCATATCGCACAGACGCTCTGACAGGGCGGGGTCATCCAAGATGCGGATGGCCCCGCCTGCTGCGATTACCTGGCTTAACAGCCAGCGTTCGGAGCCGTAGCGCACGTTCACTGTTGAGCAGTCCGCCCCATTGGGTTCAATCGACATGATGCCGGGCCAGTCTAGGCGCTCTGCCAAGGCGCGCGGCATGAGAAGCTTCGCGCTCCGCTCCGCCTGGGCGAGGGAGTCGTGGAGGGTCGCGGGCTCCGGTGCGTGGCGCACGACGGAGTCGTCGGTCAAGACCAGGCCCTCGATTTTATCCATGCGATAGGTACGCTGCTCGTCGACCGCGACATCCCAGGCAATCAGATACGTTTGGTCGCCGTTTGTTGTGATGCGCAAGGGGTCGACCAAACGCTCGCGTGCTTGTGCGTCATCCATCGAGCGATACGAGATGCGGCAGCGAACGCCGTCCCGAATGGCGCAGCTCAGCTGCTGCCAGTGCGATCCGTGGGCGACGGTGTCAAAGACGCGCTGGTTGTAGCCGAGCTCTTCGGGAAGAAGGGCGTGCCGTATTCGAGCCGCCGCTTGGGGTTCGATCCCCAATGATTCAAGTTCATGGTTGAGCACAGCGCCTTCGGCGGCACTCAGACGCAGCGGTAGCACGCGCCCCGCATCACCGGTGAGGACCACGCACTCGCCGCGGCGTTCGCAGATAATACGTGCGCCCGATTCTCGGTCCGCAAGCGTTGAGACGATCTCGAGAATCTCGTCGAGCGATGCCCACGTGATATCAAAACGGCTACAAAGCTCGTCTCGTGTCATGCCATTCTCGCCGGCGGCGTAGAGGGCCTCCATGATGTCGATGGCGCGCGAGAGTCTTTGCTCGCTGGTGAGTTTACGCACGGGCATACTCGTGCACCGTCCTTTCGATGAGGTGATTCCACGCCCGCTTGAGAGCATCGGGGGCGACAGGCCTCATGCCATCCATGGCATGGGCCATGCAAAACGAGGCTGCGGCCTCAAAGTCGCGTACGTCAACGGTCCATGTCCAACCTGCTTCGGTGCGCATGAGTTCGCCTCGTCCGCGTGTGAGACCGCTGATCATATCGGCCTGCGCTTCACGCGCAAACGAGAACGTAGCCGCAACGGGTGGGCGGTCGGCAAAATCGAACTCAAAGAATAAGTAATCGTTGAGGTTGAAATCCGCAGGAATGGCGTAGGCTTTCGAAGGCCTCCAGGCGCGAATGATGCGGTCGCAGCGGAATGTTCTGATATTGTCGGTGGCATTGTCGAGGCCGCAGAAATATGCCGCACCTTCGCGCTCGAACATGCCGTAGACGCAAACGGTCCGCTCGCGTTGTTCACCGCGTCCGTTTTGGTACAAAAAGCGCAGCGCGCAACGCTCGGCAAAGGCACTCCATACCGCATCGACGGCGGGAGAGCGGCGGATCGGTGCCTCTCCTGTCGTCGACATGCCGGTGAGGTAGGCAATCTTGGAGCGAATGTCGGCAAGCGGCGCGGCAAAGGTGGATGAGCCGGTCGCTAGCGTCTGGTCGATGGCGTTGAGCAGGATATCGGCGTCGTCTGCGGTGATGAGGCCGCCTGCAGCAAACGTGTGCTCGCGGTCGATTG
>DBEXKF010000098.1:0-7375 GCA_048175045.1 Collinsella sp. | reverse complement strand
GCTTCGGCCGCCTGCCGGCGTCCTCGCCCGCTCGCTACAAACGCTTCGCGTTTGCTTAACGCTCGCGCCCTGCATAGAGTTCGATTCTCCGCGGATGAAGGGGATCTGTCGGCGCGGGGCACAGCCAGCAGAAATGCCGTCGGCAGCACATCTGTTTTGGGCTGAGGCATTGCGCGGAGAATCCGCGTATTTGCTTCGCAAATACGCACCGGCTTCGGCCGCCTGCCGGCGTCCTCGCCCGCTCGCTACAAACGCTTCGCGTTTGCTTAACGCTCGCGCCCTGCATAGAGTTCGATTCTCCGCGGTATCTATAAGTAATAAAAAAGCAGGTAGGTGCGTTTACCTACCTGCTTGTAACTATTGGTGGAGGCGCGGAGAATCGAACTCCGGTCCACGAAAGCCCCCTGATTGGCATCTCCAAGCTCAGTCGCTGGTTTAGTCTCGGACGCTTTGCGTGCAGCGACACGCTCGCGGCATCCCAACCGGTTCGGTCTTAGCCCGCGCCATACCGATTACGTGCGCAGGAGCATTCCCCTAAAATGACGTCGCGCCGGTGTCGGGGAAATCACCGGGTTGACGCGCCGCTATAAATTAAGCAGCGAGAGCCATAGGCTCAAAAGAAGAGTTGTTGTCAATTCAATTTGACGGTACCCCTGTTTAACGAGGCGAGGAGACCTCGGCTTGCTTCCTCTCTCAGAGCTATCGTGTCGAAACCAGTCGCCCCCGAATGTCGGGAAAGTCTGGATGGTATCGGGCCTGCAAACACCCGATAACCGTCGACTTTTCAAGGAACATACGGGGCGAGCCCCGCTTGTGGAGTGTTATCTTACCACGTTCTGAAAGCGGACAGCTGTTCTATGCACGAGCTGTGAAGACCCCAATGTGCGCCGCACTTCGCACTTTTGTTACCGATCGCGTCACGTATATTTTCGCCAAGCAAAATTGACCCGTCGAAAGGACCGTTATGGATACCAAGCAGCAACTCGTCAATGCCCTCGCAGGCCTGGGCTCAACCATTACCGAAGCCATGGATGTCATCGAGGGCTTTGTCCCCTGCGGACATCCCGCTCTCACGGTATCGAACGCACTCGTCGCGCTGGACGCTGCCGATGATGCAGCTCTCGCCCAGCAGCTTGAGACCGTCGAGGGCTTTATCGACCACGTGAGTGAGAACCGCGGCGTGGCCGCCTACCACGGCATCGAGGTCGAGCTCGCGGGTCCCAAAGCCGATCTGCTCGCAGCAATCCGCGAGGTAGGCGCCCTTATGCAGACCGCAGGCGTTAAGAACACCCAGGTCAACGAGTGGGTCTACCGCAGCCTGGCAGCACTCGACAGCTCCGACGAAAAGGCAGCCGAGCAGCTCGCAGAAAGTCCCGCCATCAAGGCCGAGCTTTTGTAAATAGCAGGCGCGGGCCCCTTGGCGCATCGTCGTCCAAGAGGCCCGCAAACAGTTCGCGTCAACCGATAGCCGCGCCGCCGCGTTCGGCCAAAGCAAGAATCGGCATCATTTGGCGCGGGGTCTTTGCTGCAAGATCGGCATGTTCGAGCAGTTTGCGATCGTTGGTCACCAAGTAATCGACCTGCGCGCGTTTGCATGCGGCGAGTACCAAGTTGTCCTCGTAATCGCGATGGAGCGTCAGATATTTGTCGGCCAGCCAAAGATCCGACGCATCTGCACCCACGGCCGTGGCGTTTTCGGTCATGTTCCGAACAAACGCCAGCGCCGCATCGCCAATCGCGCGGGCAGACGCCTCGTCGAGCGCTCCCCCGCTGGCAAGAACGCTACGCTTGAGCTCGTGTTGGACAACGTGCAGCACGTCCTTAGCGATATGCACCGGAAAGAACAGCAACGCTCCCGTCTCCGTCGCCTGCCCAATAAACGCACGCGCGGCAAGCGACTCGGCATGGTCGACGCAAAACGAATCAACCCATACGTTGGCATCCACCATTATTTTGAGGGGAGCCCCGCTCACTGGATCATCCCCTTTTGGCGATAATGCTCATCCATGGCGTCGGAATAGATTGTGTCCCAATCGCGATCGTCGGATACGGGCGACGTATCGATACCCAGGTCCGCGTAAAGCTGATCCGCCACCGCCCATGATGCGGCGAACGGTGTATCGGGCGCGACGGTCTGCTGCCGGTCGTCGACGGCCGCAAGCACTTCCTCGCACTGCCCGCCACCCTGCGCGACCTTGGCCACCACCTTTTTGATGAGCTCGGGCAGTGACCCGCCCGAAAGCCGCAGCGCTTCCTCGGCGCGCTCTTTAACCGAGCGATCTACGCGAACATTCACCTGCGCCATGCTGCCAACGGTAGCCATCTCAACCTCACCTTCAGCATTTGCTAGCTCTGCTAGCACGAGCATATATCCGAGCTAACATCTCGTCAAACAAAAGAAGGCCTGCACCCTGGCGGCTGCGGTGTCGTCAGGGTGCAGGCCATTTACTCAATCGAAAACGCTAACGCAGGTAAGCCTTCGCGTTGCTCAGGCTGTAGGCAATCGTCGAGCAGTTGTGCAGCAGCGACGACGCCTGCGGGGTAATCGCGCCGGTAATACCCAATGTCAACAGCGCTGAGTTGGTGAGCATCACCTTAGAATAGGAGCTCGTCAGACGGTCGATGAGACCCTGACTCATGCGGCGCAGGCGCACGATCGCGGCAAGATCCGTATCGGTCAGGATGATATCGGCGACCTCCTTGGCGATGTCGCTTCCGCCGCCCATGGCCAAGCCCACGTCGGCCAGGCCCAGCGCCGGCGAATCGTTGACGCCGTCGCCCACCATGGCAACATGGCGCCCCTCGCTCTTAATGCGCTCCACATAGGCGTACTTGTCCTCGGGCAGCAGCTCGGCCTTAAACTCGTCAACGCCCGCCTCGCGCGCAATGCGCTCGGCCGTGCGCTCCGAATCGCCCGTGAGCATAACGACATGCTTGACGCCCAGCGCATGCAAGTCGGCGATGGCCTCACGGACCCCGGGCTTGAGCGGATCCTCGATGCCGAGCACGCCGACGACCTTTCCATCGACCGCCAGATACAGCGGCGACAGGCCCTGCATCTGGGACTCGATTTGCTCCTTAATGTCGGCCTCGAGCTGCGCGCTCTCGTCCTCAAACACAAAGTGTGCCGAGCCGATAATCGCGCGACGCCCTTCGATGGACGAAGCGATGCCGTGCGCCACGATGTACTCGACGGCAGCATGGCGCTCGCGGTGCTCGAGCCCGCGCTCGCGAGCAGCGTTGACGACGGCGCGCGCCACCGGATGCGGGAAATGCTCCTCCAAGCAAGCGGAAAGGCGCAGGACCTCGTCCTCGCTCCAGCCATCGGTGGTGAGCACGCAGGCAAGACGCGGCTGCGCCTCGGTAAGCGTGCCGGTCTTATCAAACACAATGGTGTCTGCCTTGGCAAACGACTCAAAGTACTTCGCGCCCTTGACCATGACGCCCATCTTGGCAGCATCGCTCATGGCAGTCATGACGGCGACGGAACCCGTAAGCTTGAGTGCGCACGAGTAGTCGACCATCAGTGCCGCCGAGGTCTTGATGAGGCTGCGGGTAGTAAGCGCAACCAGGCCCGCGAGCAGGAAGTTCCACGGGACGATCTTGTTGGCAAGGTCCTCCATATGCGACTGGCCCTCGGACTTGAGCGAGTCGGCCGTCTGCACGAGCGAGACGATTGAGCGCAGTTTGGTTTGCGCCGTATTGGCGCGCACGCGCACCAAGATGCCGCCGTCTTCCACGACGGTACCGGCGAACACGTCGTCGCCCACGCTGCGCTCGACGGCCAGCGGCTCGCCGGTCAGGGTCGCCTGGTTGACCATAGCGCTCCCCTGCTCGACAACACCGTCGATGCAGATGGACATGCCGGTGCGCACGGCGACCAAGTCGCCGGGCTCGAGCTCGGTGGCGGCAACGCTTACCTCGGTGTCGCCGACGACCTTTTGCGCCTTGTCGGGCACATCGAGCAGCGAGTTGATGAGCTCGTTTTCGCTCATGGCGCGGGTGTAGTCCTCGAGCAGCTCGCCCACGTTGAGCAGGAACATCGTCTGGCCCGCGGTGTCGACATCACGCTTGACGAACGAAATGCCGATGGCCGAAGCGTCGAGCACGGGAACGGTCAGGCGCGGCTGCGCGAGCTCATGAAGGGCAGCGCGCAAAAATGCCATGTAACCGGCCACGACAAACACCGCACGCAGGGGCGTGGGCAAGAACCAGCGACGTGCGTAATGGGCACCGATAAGTGTGGCAAGATCCATGACGAGCTTGTGCTTGCGTGGCTCAAGCTGCATCACGTAGCCTGTCTTTGCGTCGGCAATGGCCTGAGCGTCGAGCGCACCGACGGCGGCCAGCACGGCATCGCGGCGCGACTCGTCGTATTCGAGCGCCATCTGGCCAATACGGCCGTAGACGCGCACCTTGCGCACACCATCGATTTCGCCACTGAGCTTTAGAAGTGCATCGAGATCGCTCTCTGGCACAGGACCCGCCAATTGAAGACGGGTCCTGCCGGGGATCTCGCTAATAATCGAGAATCTCATAGTTTGTGCCTGGGAGCGTTACTCGGCTGCCTCGTCAGCAGCGGCCTCGCTCTGGGTGATGTAAGCAGCCTCGGCAACCATGTCGTCGACATTAGCCTTGGCCTGCTCGACCATGTCCTGGTAGCCGTTCTTGATGCGCATACCGCACGCAATACCCTGCACGCAGGCATTCTTGACCGGAGCGCTGGTAAGCAGCTTGATGCCGGCCGTGCCAAGCAGAAAACCGCCACCAACAAGCAGGGTGTTAAACGTCGACTTTTTCATGTTGCTTCTCCCTTTTGCCGCATTGGACGCGGCATGGTGCTTCAGCACCCGAGTAAACAAGTTTGCTCGAGCACGCTTTTGAAATATCTCAATTTTATCTAACTATCTAGGTCCGCCATGGCTAACCTTTTGAAAATTAACGATGCGGAGTAACCGATTGTCAATGTGAGAAAGGGACTGTCCCTTTGCCCCTTCTTACAACTGCCAGGTAGCTGCTTCCTTTTGCAGCGCCACCATGCGGGCGAATTCTCCACCTGCCGCCTTGAGCTGCGCCGGAGTGCCCTGCTCGGCAACCACACCATCCTTGAGTACAACGATTTTGTCGGCATTTTCCACCGTACGCATACGGTGGGCAATAACGATAACCGTCTTACCCGCAAGCAGACGGGAGAGCGCCTGCTGAACCACGGTCTCGTTCTCCACATCCAAGCTCGCCGTCGCCTCGTCCAACAGCACGATAGGCGCGTCTTTGAGCAGCGCACGGGCGATAGAGATGCGCTGGCGCTCACCGCCGGACAGCTTGGAGCCGTTCTCGCCGATCATGGTGTCATAGCCCTGCGGCATGCGGCTCACAAACTCGTCGCAGTTGGCGGCACGCGCGGCAGCAAGCACTTCCTCATCGGTGGCATCGCGACGACCAAGACGGATGTTTCCCATCACCGTGTCGTCAAAGAGCAGCACGTCTTGGAACACAATGGCGTAGTCGCGCAGCAGCACCTCGGGATCCACGCTCGCAACATCCACGCCGCCCACGGTGACCGTGCCCGCAGTGGCATCCCAAAAGCGCGCGGCCAGGCGGCTCACCGTGGACTTACCGGAGCCCGAAGGACCGACCAGTGCCGTGACCTCGCCTTCCTTGGCGGTAAAGCTCACATCGGTAAGAATTTTCTCGCCGGCGCGGCCGTCCTCGCCCGCACCATAGCCAAATGCCACGTGATCGAACACCACATCGTGGCCTATGGGCTCAAACTGCTCGCTGCCCCGCGCCACGGGCTCTTCCATGATGGAACGCATGCGCTTGGCCGACGACTCGGCGGCAAACAGCTCGGACATCAGCATCAGCGCCTGATCAAAGGGCGCATAGATGCGGCTCACCATAAGCAGGAAGGCAAACATCACCAAAAAGTCGACCTGCCCGGAGGCGACCATCGCAGCGCCCGTGACCAACGTGGTGGCAATCCCCAGGCGCAGGATGGCAAAGGCTGAGTTGACCAAAAGCCCATTGGCGAGCTCGCCCTTGGTGGTCTCGCGCTCCTCGGCATCGATCACGGCGTTGAGCCCCTCAAGATAATGAGCCTCCTGGTTGGTGGCGCGGATCTCGCGCACGCAGTCGAGCGTCTCCTGGATCGCCTCGGTAACCTTGACCTTCTCGGCACGCACATGGTCGAACACCGGGGTCATGGGGCCGCGTGTCAGATACAGCACGGCAAAGGCCACGGGCACGCTCCAAAACGCCGCGATCGCCAGCTGCCAGCAAAAGAACAGCGACGCCACGAACACAATGGCGCTTGCGATGATGGCACCCCAAAGCTCTCCCAGCACGTGGCTGTAGGCGTGCTCCATGGCCTGGACGTCGCCCATGATGGTCTCGGTTAAATCGGCCAGATCACGACGGCCAAAAAACGACAGCGGCAGCTTGCGCAAGCGCTCGGCAATCTCCATACGCTGCTTGCCGCACTCCTCGTAAAAGATGCAGTAGGTGTAGTAATACTGCTGCCAGTTAGAGGCAAAGAGCAACACGAAAAAGACCAGGAGGCCGCCCACAATCGGCAGGGCATCCGGCAGGTCGGCACCGGTGGCGAGATGTTCGACAAAACCGGCCATGACCAGGAACAATAAGCCCATGCCGGCCATGGTAATGAGATTGGTGAGCGCGGTCCAGAAAATGCCGCGTTTTACGCCGGCGACGCCTTTATCGGATAGGAAATACTTCTTTTGGAATGAGGCGAACATTTAGGCCTCGCCTCCCTTCGTGACGGCGGCATCCGCGGTCGCTGCAGTGATCTTCCAGCTCGCGGCCTGTTCGTATTCGGCCCACATCTTGGCATACAGACCCTCTTGGGACAGCAACTCGGCATGGGTGCCGGCCTCCTGCACGCTACCTTGGTTGAGCACCACGATCTTGTCGGCCCCCACCACGGTCGAAAGCCGGTGCGCGATCATAATGACCGTGCGACCCGCCGCCAGCTTGCTAAAGGCGCGCTGGATGAGCGCCTCGTTCTCGGGGTCGGCAAACGCCGTGGCCTCATCAAGCACCACGATAGGCGCGTCTTTAAGGATCGCGCGGGCGAGTGCCACGCGCTGCACCTCGCCGCCCGAAAGATATGCCCCTCCAGCACCGAGCATGGTGTTAATACCCTGCGGGAGCTTGGCCACAATGTCGTCGCACTGAGCTGCGGAGAGGGCCGCACGCACTTCATCGTCGGTGGCCGTAGGCTTGGAGGCACGCACGTTATCGGCAAGTGTTTGCCGGAACAGCTGGTTGGTCTGGAACACGAAGGCAACCTGGTCCATAAGCTCGTGCGGGTCCATGTCGCGAACGTCCACACCGCCTACGAGCACTCGACCCGAAG
>DBEXKF010000097.1:0-1630 GCA_048175045.1 Collinsella sp. | reverse complement strand
TGCGCAGTCCGGTCTCTTTGCCGCTATTCCCGACCCCACGCAGCCTGCTGCCCCGGTGGTCGAGAGCGATCAGGCAGCCGAGGTCGCAAGCCTCGATAACGCGCTCAACAACCCCGATTTTACGTCGGTGTTTGCGCCCATCGATCCGCAGGCCAGCCGCAAGAAGATGGCCAAGCAGGCCGGTGTCGAGCCCGTCATCCTTATGGAGCATGTCACCAAGATCTATCCGGCACAGCCCAACAAGCCTGCACTCGACGACATCAACATCGAGATCTATCCGGGCGAGTTCGTCTTCCTGGTCGGTCACTCCGGCTCGGGTAAGACCACGCTGCTGTCGACGCTCAACCGCGACGTCAAGCCGACGAGCGGCCGCATCCTGGTTGCCGGTCAGGACCTCATGAAGATCAAGAACCGCAAGGTTCCGTTCCTGCGCCGCCAGATTGGCGCCGTGTTCCAGGACTTTAAGCTTCTGCCGCAAAAGACCGCCTACGAAAACGTGGCGTTTGCCCTGCAGTGCATCGGCAAGCCCAAGGGCGTCATTCGCAGCCAGGTGCCCGAGGTGCTGCGCCTGGTCGGTCTGGCCGATCAGATGGACTCGCTGCCCGACCAGCTTTCCGGTGGCGAGCAGCAGCGCGTTGCCGTCGCCCGTGCTATGGTCAACCGTCCGCCGCTGCTGATCTGCGACGAGCCCACGGGCAACCTCGACCCGGCGATCTCGCTGGGCATCATGAAGCTGCTTGAGCGTATTAACCGCACCGGCACCACCGTGATCGTCGCCACGCACGACCGCGAGATGGTCGATAGCATGCACCGTCGCGTGATCGCCCTCGAGGGCGGCCACGTCATCCGCGACCAGGAGAGGGGAGGTTACGGCAACTATGGCACCAACTAACGTGGGCTACTCCTTCAAAGAGGCAATCAGCCACTTCTTCCGTAACTGGACTACCTCGCTCGGCGCCGTCATCACGATCTTCCTTTCGCTGTTTATCATCGGCCTGTTCATCATGGGCTCTGCGATGCTGAACTCCGTGATCGGCACCGTCGAGGATCAGGTTGTCATCAACGCGTTCATTAGTGATGACGCCGATCAGGCCGATGTTCAGGCTTTTGAGGCCGAGCTTAAGACGTGGAATAACGTCAAGTCCGTGACCTATAAGGACAAGGACGACGCGCTGGCCGAGTATACGAGCAAGATGTCGGGCAACGCCGACGCCACCATGAGCGCGCTCGATGGCCAGAACCCGCTGCCGGCTTCCTTCGCTATTGAGATGGACGATCCGTCCAAGGTCGAGAGCACGGCAAAGAAGCTCAAGAAGGATGCCGATTTCCAGAAGATCGCGGATGACGGCGACGTCAACGCGAGCGTGCTGTACGGCCAGGAGGAAGTGAGCCGCCTGTTCCAGGTGACCAACTACATCCGCATCGCCGCCGTGGTGCTCGTTGGTCTTCTGACCTTTATCGCATTCATCTTCATCAACAACACGATTCGCCTGTCCATCACGGCGCGTCGTCGTGAGATTGCGATTATGCGTCTGGTCGGCGCCAGCAACGGCTTCATTCGTGGCCCGTTTATCACCGAGGGCGTGCTGCAGGCCATTTTGGGCTCGCTGCTTTCCATCGGCGTTCTGGC
>DBEXKF010000096.1:0-3692 GCA_048175045.1 Collinsella sp. | reverse complement strand
GCCGGTTAAGTCCATGAGGTCGGCGGTGCGCAACGTCGAGAAGGCCGCCGTGTTCGGTGTGAGCGTTACCGGTGGCGGAGCATACGGGGCGACCGCCAACGGAGCCGCGGGCTTCGCGGGCGGCGGCAACGTTTACAACCTCTACCTCGACGGCGACCTGCTGGGCGTCGACGGGCGCGTGGCGTCCGCGTTCAGGGCCTTCGTCGCGGCGGTGGAGCAGAGCATGGCGATGGGGGTCGCGTAGGATGGCGCAGGGAAACTGGGTTCAAGGCGGAAGCGGCTATCGCAAGTACTGCTGGTGCGCGTACGTGGACGTTGTTGAGGTCGGGCGCACGGACACCACCGTGACCTACCGCGTCACGCACGGCTACGGCACGCGCTACGCCATCGACTGCTACGCAAACGGCAGCTCGTCGGCGGGCGGCTCGTGGAACGGCTCGGTCTACTCGACGAACAACTCCGGCTGGGTGTGGGTGCAGTGCACGTCGCGCGACGTCGTGCTCAACCGTGGCAACGGAAGCGCCTACAACCACACCTTCACGGGGCAGATTAACGTCACGGGCGGCTTCGGCAACGGAACGTCGAACGCCTCCAACACCGTCACGGTGCCGTGTCGCGCCTACCACACGCCGCGCACGCCGAAGAACATCAGGGCGGAGCGCCTGAGCGACACCAGTGCGAAGGTCAGCTGGGACGTTGACTACACGGGCATGAACGGCGACTACCCTTGGACGACCGTGACCGTCGGCGTGGCGAAGAACGGCCCGGGGAAGTTCACCGACGTCGGCACCGTTAGTTGGGATACCACGAGCCACACCTACAACGGCCTCGAGCCGGGCTGCATGTACATCTTCTCGGCCAAGGCGACGGGCCCCGGCGGCACATCGGACTACGGCGTGAGCGCGCCGGCGATCTACACCACGCCGACGGCGCTCGGCATGCTCGAGGCGGTCAAGGCGGAGGCGGCGAAGGTCGTGCTCAGGGGGCACGACGCGCCGGCCTTCGTCGACAGCTGGGAGTTCCAGCTCACGACCGACGGGGGCAAGACGTGGGTCGATGCGGACGTAAACGCCTCTTGGGAGGACGAGGAGGCACCGGCGGGTACGGTGCGCTACCGCGCCCGCGCGGTCAAGAGCGGCCTCAAGGGACCGTGGACCGAGTCAAACGAGGTCACGACTATATGCCCGCCGCTCGCACCGTCCATCAGGGGCGTCAGGGCGGCTTATGCCACCCGCTCGACCGCGACACTCGAATGGGTGCCCAACCATCCGGACGGCTCGGCGCAGGCCTCCGCTGAGGTGCAGATCACGACCCCCGCGGGCACCACTGCCACGACGGTCGAGGGCTCGGCTACGAGCCTGAAGTTGCCGACGGATGCTAAGGGCATGTACACCGTGCGCGTGCGCACCAAGGGCCTCGACGAGGACTGGGGCGCATGGTCGAGCGCGGCGGCATATACCGTGGCGGACGCGCCCCAGGCATTCTTCACCGACCCGGCTGCGGACGGGGCAACCTTGCGAGCGGTGCCGCATACCTTCACGTGGAAGGTGGCCGACGAGACGGGCGTCAGCCGACAGTACCTGTCTTTATGCGACATCAGGGGCAACCTCCTGTGGAGCGGGGCTGTGGACAAGGACGCGCGCTCCTTCCGCCTGGGCTACGCGCAACACGCCTTCGTCAACTTCACGCCGTACAGGGTCATGCTCACGGTCACGGCCGGATCGTCGCTATCGGTCACCGTCTCGAGAACTTTCCGGACCGACTGGGCACCGCCAGCCAAACCGTCGCTAAACATCTTCGTCGACGAGAGGCTGGGATGCCAGCTGTCGGTATTCCCAGGCAAGGCCGACAGCGACGACACGCCCGAGACGTCCCACTTCACCGTGTCGCGCGTCCTGCCCGACGGCTCGACCCTGCAGCTCGGCTCTCACCTTGGGGCGGGCGTGGGCGCGAGCGACCCGCTGCCTCCGCTCAACAGCGAGTTCGAGTACGTCGCGGTCGCCTACGCCGCGACGGGCGTGAGCACGGCGACGAGGGTCAAAACGACCGTGGCGAGCCGCGCGGTGGCTCTCAACTGGGGGGCCGGCGCTGAGAGGACGTGGCTCGGGCGCTATCTCAAGAAGGGCTCGAGCCGCAAGGTGACGCACGGGTACAAGATGCTGCACTTTGCCGACGGCGGGGAAGGGCTGCCCGTCTCGTACGGCATCAACGAACGAGACGTCAAGGACAGCATGGACTTCCTGCTGCTCGACGAGGAGGACTACAAGTCATTCCTCGAGGTCATGAACACCGCGGGACGCTTTTGGGTGCGCGATCTCTACGGCGAACGGTTCCGCGCCCGCCTGAGTTGCAGCGTGAAGCGTTCCGACGGCGCGTGGGTGGCTTCGTGCGACCCGACGTGGGAGACGTGGGAGGAGCCCGCTAATGGCTGATAGCTGGACGAGGCCGTTCGACGCCTCCTACGACTTCGTGCGCGTCTCGCGCGAGACGGGGCTCGAAGTCGACTTCGTGCGCGACATCGAGAACGGCGGCTCCATCGAGCGCAACGCGAACACGGCGCTCTATGAGACTGCATCCCTGGACTTCGCCGACAAGTTCGACGTCGGCAACGACTTTCTGCGCGTGTACCTCAACGCTTCCTTCTCGGACGGCAGCGAGAGGCGCGAGTGCCTCGGCACGTTCATGCCCGTGGTGGACTCGGTGGACATCGACGGCGCCTACCGCGAGGGACAGATCAATGCCTACGGCCTCCTGAAGCGGCTCAAAGACGACGACTTCGACGGGCCGTACGTGATCGTTGCTGGCAGCAATCTGGTTGATGAGGCCGTCAAGATAGCCGAATCGGTCGGCCTCACCGTCTACGCCGACCCCAGCAGCCTCCTTCTGGGCAGCACCTTGGTTTTCGGCGTGGGCAGGGACAACGAAGCCAAGAACAAGCTGGACGCGGTGGACCTGCTCCTCAAGGCGGCCGGGTTCCGCTCGCCGGCGACCGACCGAATGGGCAACGTGCTCTACAGGCGCTATGTCGAGCCCGCCGACATGCCCATCTCTGCTGAGTTCACCGAGGGCAGGGACGCGCGCTTCATGTCGGATATGACCGAATCGACCAACCGCGCCGAGGTCTGCAACGTCGTGCACGTGGACTTCAGCACGCAGGACGCATCGGTGCGCGGCACGGCGGTGGACGACTCGCCCGACTCCGACCTGTCGACCGTCTCGGTCGGGCGTCGCATCGTCAAGAGCTACAGCTACGACAGCCTGCCAGGTGTGGACACCGAGGATACCAACCTTATCGAGGGCGCCGCCAACGCCCTCATCGGCATCGGAAAGAGGTCTGAGAAGAACTTCCGCAAGAGCGATTCGCACGGCAGCATCCAGACCGTCTACGTTCCCGACTCGCCGCAGACGGGCGTGCTCTTCGGCATCAAGGTCGTCTCGACTGGCGGGCGTGTCGGCTTCTGCCAGGACGAGGGGCCGAGCGTAAAGAAGGACACGGACTACACGCAGAGCGTGTGGGTCAAGGGCACCAAGGGCGCGACGGGCATCATACAGTCTTTCTGGGATCAGGAGAGGGCGCTTGGCCCGGTGACCAAGGGGTTCACCATGACTGGCGAGTGGCAGAAGGTCAGCTACACCTATCACGCCACGGAGAACCACAGCAAGGTCAGCTGGGGCTACTGCTACATCGACGG
>DBEXKF010000095.1:0-3874 GCA_048175045.1 Collinsella sp. | reverse complement strand
GCTCGCTGATATCAGGGGTAATCCCGACGACTCGGGCGACTCCACGGGTGGCCCTTCCAAGACCTATACGTACTATGTGCGCGAGAAAACCGACGGTTCGCGGTTCTCGCGCTACACGTACGACCACTCGGTCTATAAGTTCACGGTTGTGGCAAGGTATGACACCGAAAAAGGAGAGATCAACTGTGCGGTGACCTACAGGAAGGGAACCGTTGACAAAGAAGGTACGTGGGTAAGCGCCGAGACCGAGGGCCACGAGTTTCCCGACACTACCCCCACCTTCACCAACACCTACTCCACCTCTTTGCCCCTTTCTGGTATGTCGGGCGTCACTCTGACGTACCTTGTCGGCGCGGCGGTGCTTTGCGCTGCTGCGGCCTGGATGCACATTCGTCGCAAGGCGAATGCGAAGGGGGGCGAGCGTCGTGAATAAGAGAGTTTGCTCCTTCCCGATCTTGTTTGCGCTGCTTGCCCTCCTGATCGGCACCTGCGCGGTTGTGTTCCCCGCATCCGCGCAGGCCGCGCCGACCTCGACCGGTTCCATCACGGTGAGCGGCACCGTGGCGCGCAGCTACGACGCCTGCCAGATCTTTAGCGCCAACGTCGTCGACGGCGACAGCGACGCCAAGATCGCCACCGACCTCGCCTGGGCAAGCGACGCCGTGCGCGACGCCGCACTGCCCGTGCTGCGCAGCGCCGGCATGCCCAATTCCCAGACCACCGCGCAGGAAGCTGCCGAGTGGCTCAACACCGATTCCCACCTTACGAGCGCGCTGAGCGCACAGCTCGCTCGTTCCCTCCAAAGCTCTGGCGCCGTGTCCGTGGCCCTTAATGCGGGCACGGCGGCCGAGCTGCCCTGCGGTTACTGGCTCATCGTTGCCGACGACGACGCCATCGCCCAGGGCGAGGCCGGCACAGCGCCGATCTTGGCCCTGGTGGGCGGCGGCGCCGTCACCGTCAAACCCAAGGCCGCGACGCCCAAGGTGTCCAAGCATGTGCTGGAGGACAGCACCGCCGCCTGGCAGAAGGCCGCCGACGCCACGGTCGCCGACGACCTGTACTGGCGCCTCTCTGCCACGGTCCCGGCGGGGCTCACGGCCTACGACACCTATGCGGTGCAGTTCGTCGACACCATGAGCGCGGGGCTCGACCCCTCCAAGGTCGCCGCGAGCATGCGCGTGTACGTGGCGGCGGGCGCGGACGGTGGCTTCGACGCCGTCTCGGCCGGCAAGGACGGGCGCGTCGGCACCGACCCCGCGAAGGGCTGGACCGACATCACGGCCCAGTGCAGGGTCTCGGCCGACGGTAAGACCTTCACCGTGCACACCGGCGACCTCATCGCCGCGCTCGGCGGGGCCGACGCCTTTACCGCGGGCGCTCGCGTGGTCGCCGTGTACAACGCGCCGCTCAACGGCGCGTGCAGCCACGGCATCGCTAAGGGCAACCCCAACGAGGTCTACCTGCGCTACCCGCGCTCTCCCTTTGCCGACCAGTCCGGCGACGCCGGCTTCACCCACACGCCGAGCGACGATGCGTGCGCCTACACCTGGGATCTCGCGCTCACCAAGCGCGGCAGCGACGGCGACAAGCCACTGCCCGGGGCGGTCCTGAGCATCGCCGACGACCACGGTCGCACACTGGTGGCCGACGGCACGTGGGATGCAGAGGGCAAGGCCGCCGTCACCACGGGCGAGGACGGCCGCGTTACCGTCTCGGGCGTGGACTCGGGCAAGCTGGAGGTCCGCGAGCTCAAGGCGCCCAAGGGCTACACCGCCTTTGAGGGCACGCGCTCCGTGACGGTCAAGGCCGAGGGCCTGGACGTCGATCAGGTGGCCGCCGCCAAGCCCAAGCTCACCATCACGGCCGAGTCGCCCCTGCGCGCCGACAGCGCGGACGGGTCGACGGGTAGCCTGGAGGTGTCGCTCATCAACACGCCCACCGGCACACCCCCTAGCATTACCACCGGAGGCTTTATGCCCTCGACTGGCAATATGGCAATGTACGCCGCGGCCGCCGCAGCGGTCGCCGGAGCCGCGCTCATCGTGGTCGCGCTCCTGGTCAAGCGGGGAGGTGGCAGCCATAAAGAGTAGCTGGCAGCCCCGCAGAGAGCGGGGCGAGACGTAGCGAAGCAGATGCTAAGACACAGACAGACAGATTTAGATCAAATGGAATTCGAGCAGAAAGCAGAGGAAAAGAAGATGAGCATGAGCAAGAACATCGCACGCCTGGCAGTAACCGCCGGCCTCACAGCGGCGTTGAGCTTCGGCGGCGTTATGGCCCCGGTGACCATGGCGTTTGCTGAGGGCGCCGCGACCGGCTCGGTGACCATCAAGAACGCAAATAATAACGTTACCGATTTTAAAGGTTACAAGATCTTCGATGCCAATGTGGTAAAGGACGAGAATGGCAAGACGCTTGTGAGCAATATCACATGGGCAAACGAAAAGGTGGAAGCTGCTGTTAAGGGGGTAATTACGGAAATCGAACCTAGTGCCAATATAGCCACCGCTCAGGATGCTGCTGAATGGATCAAGGGACACGTGATGGGTACCGATGAAGAGTTCCGTGTGGCATCTGAATCTGCTGCATACAAGATTGCAGCTGCCGTGTCTGCGGTGACCAATCTGGACGATTCAAGTGATTACACGACCACTTCGAATGGCGTTGCTAACAACCTTTCACACGGCTACTGGCTCTTTGTGACTGACGCCTCTACCGTCACAGGCGTTGAAGCTGCCACTGCCCCCATTTTCACTGTTGTTGGCGATGAAGCGGTCAAAATTAACGAGAAGACCAGCATTCCTACCGTCAACAAGGAGGTTAAAGAGAACGGCACCTGGGGAAACGTGAGCGACTCCCAGATCGGTGAGGAAATCGAATATAGGTTGACTGGCTCTGTCGCCGATAACATCGATACCTTTACCACATACACATATGAGTTCCATGACCATCTTTCCGTTGGACTGGAGGCTATTCCGAGCTCCGTTGCCGTGACTATTAACGGTCAGCCTGTCCAGCCTACAAATAACTACAACGTGAAGCTTACGGATACTTTGGATGCTTCCAAAAAGGTTACAGGCCATGACCTGATGATTTCCTTTACCGACCTCAAGGCCGCTGCAAAGGCTTCGAACGTGACCCTGACCAAGAATTCTAAGGTCGTTGTGACCTACAAGGCCAAGCTTACTCGCGATGCTGAATACACGGCTACCGGCAACACCAACGAAGTCACGCTTGTCTACTCCAACGACCCCATGAGTAAAGGCACCGGCACCTCTACGCCGAAGAAAGTCACCGACTACGTTTTCGGCTTGGATATTACCAAGGTTGAGGAAGGCAATACGGACAAAAAACTTGCTGCTGGCTTTAAGGTCAAAGTCGTTAACAACGGGGACTCTGCCTCTGCTGGCAAATGGCTTAAGGATGACGGGACCCTTGTCGAGACTAAAGAAAATGCTTCTGAGTTTATGACCGATGCTACGAGCGGCAAGGTTTTAATCCCTGGCCTCGTTAAGGGTACGTATGAGATTGCCGAGACGACCACTCCTTCGGGCTACAACACTATCGCGCCCTTCCAGATTACGGTTACGCCGACCTATGGTGAAAATGGCAAATTGTCGACGCTGGCCGTTGGCGAAGACGTCGAAAAGGTCACTCCCGGTACTGCAAATGGTTCGGTCATGTCCATTACCATTGAAAACAAGAAGGGCTCTGGCCTTCCGCTGACCGGTCTCAACGGCGTGACCTTCACTTGGATTGCTGGTGGCGCGGTGCTGTGCATCGGCGTGGCACACCTCATCCGCAGCCGTAAGCAGGCTGAGGAGTCCGAGCAGGAGTAACGCTCGCTCACCCATCCCTTTGGCAGGTGGGATGT
>DBEXKF010000094.1:0-3477 GCA_048175045.1 Collinsella sp. | reverse complement strand
TGCTCCTGGATGAGCGCGCGAATCTGCGCCAGCTCGCCGGCCGTCGGGGCCTTGAGCTCAACGCTCTCGTGGTTCACGCGGGCGTCGAGCGTGCCGTACTGGTCAAAGACGTAGGCCACGCCGCCTGTCATGCCGGCGGCGAAGTTCTGTCCAACCTCGCCCAGGATGAGCGCCAGACCGCCCGTCATGTACTCGCAGCCATGGTTACCGCAGCCCTCGACCACCACGGTGGCGCCGGAGTTACGCACGGCAAAACGCTGGCCGGCAAGACCGTTAATGAAGCCGCGGCCGCTCGTGGCACCAAAGAACGCAACGTTGCCCACGATGATGTTCTCGTCGAACTTGTAGGTCGCATGCGGGTTGGGGCGCACCGACACCTCGCCGCCCGAAAGGCCCTTGCCAAAGTAGTCGTTGGCGTCGCCGCACACGTTGAGCGTAATGCCGCGCGGCAGGAAGGCGCCAAAGCTCTGACCGGCCGAACCATCGCAATCGATGGTGATGGAGCCGGCGGGCAGCCCCTCGGGATGTGCCTTGGTCACCGCGTTGCCCAGGATGGTGCCCACGCAGCGGTTGACGTTGGCGATATCGGCGCGGAAGCGAATCGGACGCAGATGCGCACGGGCATCGGCCGTATAGGGCACAAACAACGTGGAGTCGAGCGTCTTGTCGAGCTCGCTGTCCGCGGCCATCTGCAGCAGGAAGTGGCGACCGTCGGCGCCCGGAATATGGGCACCGAACTCGCAGGTCGCGCTCGCCAGCACGGGCGACAGGTCGAGCAGATTTGCTTTGCGGTTGCCCGGTACCTCGATCTGGCGCAGGCACTCGGGATGGCCGACCATCTCGTCGATGGTGCGGAAGCCCAGGCTCGCCATGACCTCGCGCAACTGCTCGGCAACAAAGAGCATAAAGTGCTCAACGTGCTCGGGCTTACCGCGGAAGCCGCGACGCAGGCGGCAGTTTTGCGTGGCGATGCCGGCCGGGCAGGTATCCTGCTGGCAGTCACGCTGCATGAGGCAGCCCATGGAGATGAGCGGCATGGTCGCAAAGCCAAACTCCTCGGCGCCCAGCAAGCAGGCGACGGCGACGTCGGTGCCGTCCATGAGCTTACCGTCGGCCTCGAGCACCACGCGCGAGCGCAGGCCGTTTTGCAGCAGCGTCTGCTGGGCCTCGGCAAGGCCAAGCTCCAGCGGCAGGCCGGCGTGCCAAATGGAATCGCGCGCCGCGGCACCCGAGCCGCCATTGTGTCCGCTGATCAAGATCTTGTCGGCGGCACCCTTGGCCACGCCGGTGGCGATGGTACCGACGCCCGCCTCGCTGACCAGCTTGACCGACACGCGCGCGCCGGGATTGGCGTTCTTAAGGTCAAAGATCAGCTCTGCCAGGTCCTCGATGGAGTAGATGTCGTGATGCGGCGGAGGCGAGATCAGGCCGATGCCGGGCGTGGACTGACGGACCTCGGCAATCCAGGGGTAGACCTTCTTACCGGGCAGGTGGCCGCCCTCGCCGGGCTTGGCACCCTGGGCCATCTTGATCTGAATCTCGAAGGCGCTGCACAGGTAGCGGCTCGTCACGCCAAAGCGCGCGCTTGCCACCTGCTTGATGGCGGAGTTCTTGGAGTCACCGTTAGCCAGCGGGGTCTCGCGACGCGGATCCTCACCGCCCTCGCCGGAGTTGGAACGACCGCGCAGGCGGTTCATGGCGATGGCCATGCACTCGTGCGCCTCTTTGCTAATAGAGCCATACGACATGGCACCGGTGTTAAAGCGGCGGACGATGTTGAGCGCGGGTTCGACCTCGTCGAGCGCCACCGGAGTGCGGCCGCTGGCATCAAAGTCGAGCAAGTCGCGCAGGCGCACGGCGCGGCCGGTGCGGTGCAGACGGGCGCTGTACTCCTTAAAGGTGTCGTAGCTGTCCTCACGGCAGGCGGTCTGCAGCAGGTAGACAGTCTGCGGGTCGATCAGGTGATCCTCGCCGCCGAGCGGGCGCCACTTGGTCAGGCCCAGCGTGGGCAGCTGATCGGGAGCCGGGCTCTTAAGGATAGCGAGCGCGGCGTCGTAGCGCTCGTTTTGCTCGCGCTCAACGTCCTCGACACCCATACCGCCCACACGGCTCACCGTGCCGGCGAAGTACGCGTTGACGAACTCCGGCGTAAAGCCCACGGCCTCGAAGATCTGCGCCGAATGGTAGCTCTGCACCGTGGAGATGCCCATCTTGGACATGATGGAGACGATGCCGGCGGTCGCAGCCTTGTTGTAGTTGGCGATGCCCTGCTCGGCCGTCACGTCCAGGTCGCCGCGCGCCGCCAGATCGCGGATGCACGCGTGCGCGTTGTACGGATAGATGCCACTCGCGGAGTAGCCCACCAGTGCCGCAAAGTCGTGCGGGGACACGGCGTCGCCGCACTCCACCACGATGTCGGCAAAGGTACGCACGCCGGCGCGGATCAGGTGGTTGTGCACGCAGCCCACGGCGAGCAGCGACGGCACGGGCACCTCGCCCGCAGCGGCACGATCGCTCAACACCACGATGTTCACGCCGTCGCGGACCGCAGCCTCAACGTCCTCTGCAAGCTGCTTGAGCGCAGCCTGCAGTGCGCCCTCGCCGGCATCACGGCGGTACACGGCACGGAAACGGCGGGTCTTAAAGCCCACGCGGTCGATGGCGCAGATGCGGTCAAACTCCTCCTCGCTCAGCAGCGGGCGCTCCAGGCGCACCAGCTGGCAGGCCGTACGGGAGTCCTCGAGCAGGTTGCCGTGGTTGCCCAGGTAGAGCGTGGTCGAGGTGACCATATGCTCGCGCAGGGCGTCGATGGGCGGGTTCGTGACCTGAGCGAACAGCTGATAGAAGTAGTCAAAGAACGAACGCGTCTTCTTGGACAGGCAGGCCAGCGGTGCATCGATGCCCATCGAGGCGAGCGGGGCCTTGCCCTGCTGGGCCATGGGACGCACGACCTCATCGACGTCATCCCAGTGATACCCGAGCTTAGCCATACGCACGGCGGCGGGCACCTCGGCGTCCTCGACCGGCGTCGCCGTGGCAGGCCTATCGAGCGCGTCGACGGTCAGCGTCTCCTCGGCAATCCAATCACGGTAGGGCTTTTCCTTGGCGTAACGGGCGCGCAGCTCTTCGTTGTAGATGACACGCCCGCGGGCAAAGTCGACCTCGAGCATCTGACCCGGTCCCAGACAGCCGCTCGTCAGGATGTTCTCGGGGCTCACCTCGATGGTGCCCACCTCGCTTGCCAGCATAAAGCGACCGTCGCGCGTCACATAGTAGCGGGCGGGACGCAGGCCGTTACGGTCGAGGGCGGCGCCCAGGGTGCGCCCGTCGGTAAAGGCGATGGCCGCCGGGCCATCCCACGGCTCCATGAGCATGGACTGGTAAGCGTCGTAGGCGCGGCGCTCCTCACTCAGGCTGTCGTTGTGGTCCCACGGCTCGGGCAGCAACATGGACGCGGCACGCGTGAGCGGACGACCG
>DBEXKF010000093.1:0-1918 GCA_048175045.1 Collinsella sp. | reverse complement strand
GGGCAACCCAGATCGGCGTTGAGTTCCTTGTAAATGTTACGCAGGCTCGGCGGTAGCTTGGTTTGCGTCTCGGGGACCGAGACCGACAGCCCCATGGCCTGGTTGGGTCCGTGATAGGGGTCTTGACCCAAGATGACAACCTTGACCTGGTCGGCCGGCGTGTAGGCGAGGGCATTGAGGATGTCGTCTTGTGCCGGGTAGATGGTTTGCTCAGCACGCAAAAGGGCGATGCGCTCGAGCAGCTGGTTCGTAGTGTCACGTACCGGCTGCGGCGCATCGCCCAACCAAGTTGCTATGTTGCGGTCGCGGGTCGCGGCGTCCATGGGGCTCCTTTACGTCAGATGCTCTGCTGGCATCTATTGTAAAGGCGCACCGGTTGCCTTTATGCCACGGCTGTATGAAGAGTGGGGTCTACGAGACGTGCTCGGGCGCTCCTGCCATGCGAGCCTGTTCATGTGCGCGGAGGCGCGGAAGCTCGACGGTTGCCACCATGACACCGGTGAGGATGAGGGCGGCGCCAAAGAAGGCGATGGGGCTCAGGACCTCGCCGACCAGGAAGAACGAAAAGACGGCGGAGCATACCGGCTCGAGCGAGAAGGCGAAACCGGTGGTCTCGGCAGGCACGTGGGGCTGCACGAGTGTCTGGGTGATAAAGCCGTAGGCAGAGCAGATGAGTGCGAGCGCGACGACGACCACGATTTCGCCCGGCGTGCTGGGAAGCGTGAAGCCGCCAAAGGTGAATGCCGCGACGCCCGAGAACAAACCGCCAAAGCCTAGCTGCCAAACGCCCAGAGCCAGCGGATCGACTTCTTCGACAAAGCGCTTGGCCACGATAATGTGGCTGGCATAGATAAAGGCCGAGAGCAGCATGATGATTGCGCCGGGATTCAGGCTGGTAAAGTCGGCGCCCGAGAGCAGCAGCATGCCGCAGGTGACGATAGCCGTGCCGATGAGCACCTTGCGCTCGGGGGAGCGACGCAGCAGGGCTGCGTTGGCAAACGGCACGATCACGACCGTCAGGCTCTGCAAAAAGCCAGCGGTGGAGGCGGAGGTGAGGCTGGAGCCCAGGCACATGCAGGTGAGCTCGGTTGCCATAATGGCGCCGATGATGGCGGCACGGACCATAAGGTCACGGTTGATGCGCAACGCGTGCTTGTGGAAGAGCAGCAGACAGACCACAAAGGCGATGATGCAGCGTAGCGCGACGATGCTCGTGGCGTTCATACTGTCCATACCGATCTTCATGAGGGGATACGAAAAGCCCCATGCGACGGGAACGGAAAATGAGAGCGCGATTGCTTTTTTGCGATCCATGGGACTCCTTTTGTTACAGAACGGTTTCGCAAAAAGGATTCTGCTCCCAGAATTGGATGTAGTAAAGCGAATGTATCTTCAGTATGATTAAGAAATGCTAAAGTAGGCGCGAAAAGCCCTGGCAAAACGTTTTACGGCTGCATTGATGTGGAGGCACGATGGCATCGCGGTATCAGATTGTTTGTATGGTGGTCGATCGCGGCAGTCTTAAGGGTGCGGCTGACGAGCTGGGCTATACGCAAAGTGCGGTGAGCCAGGCCGTCAAGGCGCTCGAGCGCGAGCTGGGCACCACACTTATCGAGCGCGGTAAGCAGGGCGTTTCGCTTACGCGCGACGGTAAACAATATCTGCCGTACCTGCGCCAGATTGTGACCGCCGAGGTCGAGCTCGAGGGCAAGCGCCAGGAGTTGCTGGGGCTTTCGTCGACAGATATTCGCATCGCGACGTTTACCAACGTGAGTCGTACCGTGCTGCCGCGTGTGATCCGCGACTTTGGAGCGCTGCATCCGGGTGTGCACTTTACCCTCAAGCAGGGCGATTACACGCGCAACGCCCAGTGGGTGCACGATGGCGTGGTTGACTTTTGCTTTACGGCGCGCGGATT
>DBEXKF010000092.1:0-6710 GCA_048175045.1 Collinsella sp. | reverse complement strand
GGGTCGTGCACCGCAAAGCGCGGAATAAGCACAAAGTCGTTAATGGGGTACTTGTAGTGCGTCTCGTCATCGGTAATTACCGCCGCAAGTGTGACCTCGCTTCCCGTGCCTGCCGTGGTGGGGACGGCGATGAGCAGCGGCAGGCGACGATGAATCCGCAGCAGGCCACGCATCTTGTTGATGGGCTTGTTTGGCTGCGCAATGCGTGCGCCTACGCCCTTGGCGCAGTCCATGGCTGATCCTCCGCCAAAGCCGATAATGGCCTGGCAGGCGCTCTCTCGATACAGGGACGCCGCCTCCTCCACACTCGAGACCGTGGGATTCGCACGCGTTTCGGCATAGACCGTAACGCCAATCCCCTGAGCCGTAAGCGCACGCTCGAGTGATGCCGTGAGTCCCAAACGTGCAATGCCGGGATCCGTCACGATAAGGACCTTCTGGATCGAGCGCTTTTGAAGCACCGCGGGCACATCCTCGGCATGCTCTAAAATGTGCGGCTCGGTATAGGGCAGGATCGGCAATGCAATGCGAAAAACCGTCTGATATGTTCGGCACCAGGCACGACGGGCTAGATGCATAAAGGAAACTCCCTCATTTGTTGATTGGTCAACATTTGCTCGACCGATTGTACTCAGCGACGGTCAAAGACGGCCTGCCAATCGTTAATCAATCAACATCTTCATATCTCAAAATTGTTTTATTAAAAATCATTCCTAATAGGCTTCACATTTGGTTGCATTTATGGATAATAGAACTCGTCAAGACGCACGTCCGGAGAGGGCCCTTACGGGACCGGACGAGCGCACAATCGCCATCGATCGAAAGGATCGAATCATGAAGTTTGTTTGCCCCGTTTGCGGTTATGTGGAAGAGTTCGACGGCGACCAGCTGCCCGAGGACTTCAAGTGCCCCCAGTGCGGCGTTCCCGGTTCTCGCTTCCTGAAGCAGGAGGAGGGTCAGCTCGAGTGGGCTGCCGAGCACGTCGTGGGCGTCGCCAAGATGGAGGGCGTCTCCGAGGACATCGTTGCCGACCTGCGCGCCAACTTTGAGGGCGAGTGCTCCGAGGTCGGTATGTACCTGGCCATGGCTCGCGTCGCTCATCGCGAGGGTTACCCCGAGATCGGCCTGTACTGGGAGAAGGCTGCCCACGAGGAGGCCGAGCACGCCGCCAAGTTCGCCGAGCTCCTGGGCGAGGTCGTGACCGACTCCACCAAGAAGAACCTCGAGATGCGCGTTGAGGCCGAGAACGGCGCCACCGCCGGCAAGACCGATCTTGCCAAGCGCGCCAAGGCCGCCGGCCTCGATGCCATCCACGACACCGTGCATGAGATGGCTCGCGACGAGGCTCGCCACGGCAAGGCTTTCGCCGGCCTGCTCAAGCGCTACTTTGGCTAAGCCAAACGCCTGAGACATAACCTCTAGCTCGATAAGGCCCGGACCGCATGGTTCGGGCCTTTTCCGTGCCTCACAAACTTGTTAACTCCCTGAAATAGGACCGCCTTCGGCATAGGTTTCTCGTCAAAAACTAAGTGAGTAGACTTTTTGGAACTTGCCAAGCACGCCATCCATATTGCTTTATAAAGCCGCAGGTAAATGACTTGTTGCAAAACGGCCTGGTCGCCAAAGTGTCAAAAGTCTACTCACTTAGAACCGCAGCCGTCCACGATCGAGCAGTTTTGCGTCTAACGGGCATCTTTCCGTCGATTACTCCCAATTTTGTCCAGTCAACGAATAGTTCAGACCGGAGTAATGTCTCAGCCCTTTGCTCATCTGAGCTTTTATCACGATATTCAGCATCGAGCATCCTGCATACGGCCTTAACGATCGCGCGGAATCTATCCTCATCCGATATCTGTCTGTGTGTCAGGAGAAGCACATCGTAGCCCATGGCCTGAAGGGCCGTCATGCGGTCAGCGTCACGCAAGCCATCCCCTGCGCGTCCGTGCGAGGCCTTTCCCTGACATTCAATGGCCACCTGTCGCCTACCGTCCGGTGAAGAAAGAAGTAGGTCGATATATACACGGGACTTTCCCACAATCGCTCGAGCACTTGTGCCTAGCATCACTTCAACATTAAGCTCTATGTCGCAAAAACCTTCGCCTCCCAAGGATCGCGGCAGTGCAAGTAGCAAATACGCCTCGACCTCAAAAGGCGACGCGGCACCCAATGGAACGAATTGCGATACCGCCATAAATCTATTGCCGTAACGCATCCCGCAAACATCTGAACAAAAACGGTCAAGGTCTCTGCCCAAAACCAAAGCGTCTCGACGCCATAAATTTGAAGCGGTGCCGTCCTCGGACGGGCAGCGCACCCAACCCAACGTCGTCGAAATCGCGCCCGAATCAATTGCACGCGTAAGCTCCGCCTCAAGTGCCGCCGGCAGAGCACACACCGCAAACAGGCCGCACATCTCCGCCAACACAAAAAGAAGCTGAAGATCCGTCAGATGCCGCGACATGATGAATGCCGTCAGTAGAGGAGACGTAATCAAAAATCCATGCTCCGTTTCCAGCACGGATTCCCTGGGGGGCTCACCAAGGAACAGCCGCTGCCTAATGCTGGTAGGACAAGTCCGTTTGTTTCTCGTCTGAACCAATGTATACAACGGAAAACCGAGCGCGACCGCAGCCGTCGGGTTGCGGGCGAGATCATATCGCTGCCGGTCTTCTTCCGGTCGTGGAAGCGGCGGACACAGAGCGCGGACCTGAGGGGGCAAACGCCAGTACCTAAAAGCCGATATGTCACAAAGTAGATCTTTCATAGGCACAGGAAAACACGAATTTCAACCCAGTCAGTCACGCATTGGCGCGAACGCGCCAAAAATGGTGCCGAACGGACTGCCAAGTTTTCAACAGCCCTCCCCAACTGGCCAAAAGCTTGCCGAGAGCTGGACGAAGTTCTGTTGAAAACCCCATTTTTTTCTCATGCAGAAGCTTTGCGCGACAAGTGAGTAGACTTTTTTGAACATCCCGAGCAGCCCGGTCATCCTGCTTTTCAAAACCGCAGGTAGATAGCTTGTTACAAAACTGCCTGGTCGCCAAAGTTCCAAAAGCCTACTCACTTAGGTTGCAGAGTGCTCCCATTAGCTGCGATTCCAAGGTATTTAGCGCTTTTGGACTCAAATCGTCATACTGAACAAGAATTTGACTTGAGTTTTCAGGGACAGATGCGCCATCGGCACACCAATAACAGTCACTGATATCGACAAAAGGGATACTCGAGCGCGTGAGGGCCCGCACAAAAGAGCTTCCGCCCGCTCCACGCTCCGCAACCACGATACAGTAAAGGCCCGCGTCTGCATGCTCGATCGAGACCTCTCCTGCCGGAAATACCTTCCGCACAAGCGCCATCAGGCCATCACGCGCCTCGCGAGCACGAACGCGCACGCGGTTCACATGTCGCTCGTAATCACCCGATTCCAGCAAACGCGCCAAAGCGACCTGATCAACAGAGCTCACCGACGAGGCGTAGAAACCAAGGTTGCGCCTAAACCGCTCCATTAACTCATCGGGCAACACCATGTACGCCAAACGCAACGCCGATGAAAGGCTCTTCGAAAACGTGTTGGTGTAGATAACCGACTGGGCGGCATCGATCGACGCGAGCGCGGGAATCGGCTTCCCGGCAAGGCGAAACTCACAATCAAAGTCATCTTCGATGAGATACCGACCTGGTCGCTCGGCGGCCCAGCTCAGAAGCGCATAGCGCCGCGCAATGCTCGTCACAAGGCCGGTCGGATACTGATGGGACGGCATCAGATGAAGTACATCGGTCCCGGTTTTCTGCAGAGCGCTCAAGTCCACGCCCTCATCATCCAACGGGATATGTCGAACTTTGCAGCCCATAGCCTGATAGATGCGCGTCAGACGTAAATAGCCCGGGTCCTCAACGGCATACACCTTGTCAGCGCCAAGCAACTGAACCAACATGGTATCGAGCAGCTGGGCGCCCGCGCCGATAACAATGTTATTGGGATCGACATTCATGCCCCTTGTCCCACGCAGGTGGTGAGCAATTGCGCGTCGCAGCCGAGCGGTGCCCTGCGCCGGTGCGGGCGAAAAGATTTCGCGCTCATCTTCGGATGCCAGCGTCGCCCGTAGTGCGCTTTGCCAAAGCCGCGCCGCCTCCAAAGCGGAAGGAGAAAGTGCATCGAATCGCTCGACCTGTCCGTTGACATCATGCGCGCTGGGACCCGCAGAGGCGACATCTCGGTCGATGCCCTCCGCAGCCGAAGCCAAAACCGGTGCATCCGGAAGCTCGCAAGCGTAGTAGCCACGACGCGGCATTGAGCAAATATAGCCCTCGGCAAGTAACTGGCTATATGCATTCTCGATGGTAATGACACTGATTCCCAGATGACTGGCAAAGGCGCGCTTAGACGGAAGATGCTCCCCCGCCGCAATACGTCCAGCAACAATATCATCTCGAATTTTCTGGTAAACATACTCATAAAGCGATGCTTCGCCGCGTTTTTCCAAATTGTAGTCAAGCATGAGCCTATCACCTGACCTTATTAAGCCATTCAATCTGGTATTAGTCTGACCTTGTTATTATCTTGAAAACTGAGTATTTCGCCATACCCAGCTCCCCGATAGGATGTTCCGTCAAGCAATGCACATGCCAACCAAGGGAGCAACCATGGCAGAACAGACCAGCAAGGCCGATCGCGTCAAACTCAATCGCGAGCTCGCGCAGATGCTCAAGGGCGGCGTCATCATGGACGTCACCACACCCGAGCAGGCGCGCATCGCCGAGGAGGCAGGCGCCTGCGCCGTCATGGCACTCGAGCGCATTCCGGCCGATATCCGTGCCGCAGGCGGCGTCTCGCGCATGAGCGACCCCAAGATGATCAAGGGCATCCAAGAGGCCGTCTCCATCCCCGTCATGGCCAAGTGCCGCATCGGTCACATTGTCGAGGCGCAGGTCCTGCAGGCCATCGAGATCGATTACATCGACGAGTCCGAGGTTCTCTCCCCCGCCGATGACGTCTATCACATCGACAAGACCCAGTTTGACGTGCCGTTTGTCTGCGGCGCCCGCGATCTGGGCGAGGCGTTGCGCCGTGTTGCCGAGGGCGCCACTATGATTCGCACCAAGGGTGAGCCGGGTACGGGCGACGTCGTTCAGGCCGTGCGTCACATGCGCAAGATCCAAAAGCAGATCCGCGACGTTGTTGCCCTGCGCGACGACGAGCTCTTTGAGGCAGCCAAGCAACTGCAGGTTCCGGTCGAGCTGGTACGCGAGGTCCATGCCACGGGCAAGCTTCCCGTCGTGAACTTTGCCGCCGGCGGTGTAGCGACCCCGGCCGATGCCGCGCTGATGATGCAGCTGGGTGCCGAGGGCGTCTTTGTCGGCTCGGGCATCTTTAAGAGCGGCGACCCCGCCAAGCGCGCCGCTGCCATCGTCAAGGCCGTGGCAAACTTCACCGATGCCAGGCTCATCGCCGAGCTTTCGGAGGACCTGGGCGAGGCCATGGTGGGCATTAACGCCGACGAAATCGAGATTATCATGGAAGAGCGCGGGCGCTAGTCCAGCAGAAAGGATCGCACATGAGCGATTATGCAGACCAAACGGTTGCCGTGCTGGCGGTCCAAGGCGCTTTTGCCGAGCACGAGGCAAGACTATTCGAGCTTGGCGCACACTGTATTGAGCTGAGGCAGGCGGCTGATTTGAAGCAGGACTTTGACCGTCTGGTACTTCCCGGCGGCGAGTCTACCGTTCAAGGGAAGCTGCTTGATGAGTTGGGCATGCTCGAGGAGCTTCGTGCCCGTATCGCTGAAGGTATGCCCGTCCTGGGCACCTGCGCCGGCCTGATTCTACTGGCTCACGACCTTGCCGCCCATGACGATAAGGGCACGCCGCGTCTGGAAACCATGGATGTACTTGTCGAGCGCAATGCCTACGGCAGGCAGCTCGGCAGCTTTCGAACCAAGGGGCAAATAGCCGGCATCGACGGTGAAGTGCCGCTGACGTTTATCCGCGCGCCCCGCATCGTCAAGGTCCACGGCGACGCCAAGGCCTTAGCGAAAGTCGACGGTCGTATTGTCGCCGCCCGTCAGGGCAACCAGCTCGGCGTAACCTTCCACCCCGAACTCGACGAAGACACCCGCCTCCACGAACTGTTCCTACAAATGTAGGCAAAGTAGAACGAGCGTGGATTTTCGGACACATAACAAATGAGAGTGGATAATCTCCCACTTTGAACTTGGATGCAGGCTCAAACCGGGAGATTATCCACTCTCATGCTATGTAGTCGTTGGGGACGCTCTTAAACGACTAGACAAAACTATAGGAACACCCAATGACTACTTTGGACCATGACGGCGCCGCAGGTAGAGGACGAACAGCGAGCGCCCGTCAGAGCGAACAAATTGGCATGAACAGACGACGGCATAGACCTTCTGGTCATGCCGTCCTCTTTGAATGACAAGTTGTTCGCTCTGGTGGGCGCGCAGCGTCAAGTGGTTACGGCGTTTGGTAAAACGCCGTAACTAAAAACGGTTGCCGCGGAAGCCGCCGCCGTTGCGGCCGCCACGGTCGCCACCGCGACCGCCGCGGTCGTTACCGCGGTTGCCGCCAAAGCCGCCACGGTTGCCGCCGCGGTCGCCATAGCCACCACGGTTGCCGCCAAAGCCGCCGCGACCGCCACGGTCGCCGCCACGGTCACCAAAGCCGCCACGGCCGCCGCGATCGCCACCGCGACCGCC
>DBEXKF010000091.1:0-3670 GCA_048175045.1 Collinsella sp. | reverse complement strand
TGAGAATCATCGGCGGCGAATGGCGCGGTCGTAAGATCGAGGAGCCCCGTGGTCGCGATGTCACCCGCCCCACGACTGATCGCGTGCGCGAGGCGTGCGCATCTATGGTCATGTCGGCATTCGATTTCGATTTGGACGAGGTTCGTGTGTTGGACGCCTTTGGCGGCTCCGGTGCCTTAGGGTTAGAGATGCTCTCTCGTGGGGCCCGCTCGCTCACGACGTTTGAGATCGATCGCAACGCCGCGCGGCTCATTACCAAGAATATCGAGTCGCTCTGCCGTGACCGTGCGCGTTGGCGCGTGGTCACGGGCGACATGCTGACGAGTGCCTCACGCGGTCGTGTACCGGGCGGCCCCTTTGATCTGGTCCTGCTCGACCCGCCCTATGCTTTTGGTGCCGAGCCGGTCGAGGAACTGCTGCAGAATCTGGCCCAGCAGGGTCTGCTTGCGTCTGGCGCTTACGCCCTGTTTGAGCATGCCGCCGCCGATGCGGGCGCGCATCCGGTAGGCTTTGAGACTGTACGTGAGAAGCGCTACGGCATTACCTCGGTCGACCTGCTCCGTTGGGTCGGCGATAGCAAGGACGGCGGCACTGATGCTAACGAAAATGACGAGGCAGTATCCCCGGAGGACGCCCATGAGTGACACTATTAATCGCGTGATCGTCCCGGGCACCTTCGATCCCATCACGTTTGGCCATATCGACGTGATCCGCCGCGCCCGCCGCATCTTTCCCAGCGTGATCGTCGCTGTTGCCGAGTCGCAGGGTAAAAACGGTGTGGGCACCACGTTTATGCTCGATGAGCGCGTGGCGCTGGCCCGCGAGGCGCTCGGTGATATCGACGGCGTCGAGGTCCTTCCCTTTACCGGCCTCTTGGTCGACTTCGCTCGTGAGCAGGGGGCGGGGGCCGTGGTCAAGGGTCTGCGCGCCATGACCGACTTTGAGTATGAGCTGCAGCAGGCCGACCTTAACTATCGCCTGGATAGCGAGCTGGAGTCCATCTTTGTCATGAGTGCGCCGCAGTACGGCTATATCTCGAGCTCGGTCGTTCGCCAGATCGCCTCGCTCGGCAGTGACGTATCGACGTTTGTCCCGTCCAACGTGGTCGAAGCGCTCAAACATCGCTTTTCGTGACGTTTCTTATTGCCTGGTGGCATGTGGTAAACTAGCACAATGATATGTTACCTATGAAAGGAGACCGGATGCCGGGCGAGAATTTTCCTGGCGATAGGATCGTCAGCTTGGTCGATGAGCTCGAAGGGCTGATCGAGGAAGCCAAGCCGCCTTTCGGCAAGAACGCTCAGTTCAAGGTCATCGACGCCGACGTGTTCTTCAACATCCTCGACGAGATCCGCATGAGCTATCCCGAGGAGTGGCAGAAGTCCCGCCGTATCCTTAAGGAGCGCGAGGAGCTTATGGCTTCCGCCGCCGCTCAGGCCGATTCCATCATCGCCGACGCTCAGCAGCAGGCCCTCACTATTGCCGGTGAGCAGGAGATCGTCCGCCTTGCGCAGCAGCAGGCCGACGACATCCGCGATCGTGCCCAGCAGTACGAGCGCGAGACGCGTTATGCTGCCGAGGACTACGCAGAGCAGGTCTTTACGCACCTGGAGGAGAACCTCAAGAGCCTGACCGGCACCGTTACCCGTTGCCGTCAGCAGCTCAACGAGGGTGCCGCCCAACAGAATGGTCAGTGGTAATGGCTGAGTTCCCGAGCGTTACCGTCGATCTTTCCGAGCAGCTCGAGTTTCCTGGAGATTCGTATCCGCTGACCGGTAAGGTCGATGTCGGAACCTACACGGTGGGCGAGAAGGAGTACCAGCTTCAGGACGGCATCGACTACGACGTCGTCTTTACCAATGCCGGTACCGGTGTCTTGCTCACGGGCATGGTCCGCGCGCACGCCACCGGCGAGTGCGACCGTTGCCTGGAGCCCGCCTCGTTTGATATCGCTGGCGAGATTGAGGAGTTCTACCTCTTTGAGGAGCCCGAGGATCCCGAGGCCTACGAGGACGGCTACGAGCTCCTGGGTGAGGACCGCATCGTCGATCTGGGTGAGCCCATCAACGACGCCGTCGTCATGGACACGCCGTTCGTGGTGCTCTGCAAGCCCGATTGCCGCGGTCTGTGCCCCACATGCGGTTGCAATCTCAACGTCGAGCAATGCGATTGTGCTGTCCAAGCCGAGGCCGAATGGGCCGAGGCCACGGAAAATCCATTTGCAGCATTGAAGAATCTCAAGCTTGACGAGTAAAACTGTGGTAGTATCGCTACTTGCGCGTAATCGCCACACTGGATAGTTCATAAGGAAGGTCACTATGCCCGTACCTAAACAAAAGCAGGGTCGTATCCGCACTCACACCCGTCGTTCCGCCAACATGAAGATCTCGGCTGCGGCTCAGTCCACGTGCCCCCGTTGCGGCGCTGTCAAGCTTCCGCACCACGTGTGCCCCAGCTGCGGTTTCTACAAGGACCGCGAGGTTATCGTTACCGAGTAACGGTATACTCTGGATGCGATGCCGTTCCAAATGGAACCACAATGGCCGGCTCAATGAGTCGGCCATTTTTGTATAAGGAGCATGTATATGAGTAACGTTCGCGTTTGTGTAGACGTTGTGGGCGGAGACGAGAAACCTCAGGTTGTTCTCGATGGTATCGAGGCTGCGCTTGCCGCCGATCCCGATATCGAGGTCTTGGCGGCTGGCCCGGCCGAAATCGTCAATCCCTTTGCAGCTTCCCATGCACGTGTTGAGGCCCTTGAGGCACCTGACGTTATCGCCATGGATGACGATCCCATTCGCGCCGTGATGACCAAGCGTAAGTCGTCGATCGTGCTTTCTTGCCGCGCCATTAAGAAGGGCAACGCGGATGCGTTCTTCTCCGCCGGCTCCACTGGCGCCATGACCGCCGCTGCCACCGCCTACGTGACGCCGTTTAGGTATCAGGCCGAAGGCAAAAAGCAGCCGGTGCGCCCCTGTCTGACCAATGCGCTGCCCAATCGCGCTGGCGGTCTGACGGTGCTGTGCGATATGGGCGCCAACCCCGATGTCGAGGTCGATGACATGGTGCGTTTTGCTCAGATGGGTAGCGCCTATGCCCGCGTCGTCCTGGGCATCGAGCATCCCCGCGTGGGCCTGCTTGCCAACGGCACCGAGGACGAGAAAGGCTCCAACTTTACCAAGGCCTGCTTCCCGGCCATGAAAGCCGCCGTTCCCGGCTTTGTTGGTAACTGCGAGGGCACCGATCTTACGTCGGGCAATTTTGACGTCGTGGTCGCCGACGGCATGTCGGGCAACATCGCGCTCAAGGCCACCGAGGGCGCTGCCAAGTTTTTGCTGCAGGAGCTCAAGGGTGTCTTTATGTCTTCGCTCGGCACCAAGATTGCCGCGCTGCTCATCAAAAAGCAGATGCGCGAGATTAAGGCCAAGCTCTCTGGCGACGCCAAGGGCGGCGCGATTCTATTGGGCCTGCGCGGCGTGGTCCTGATCGGCCATGGCGCTACCTCGGTCGAGGCTGTTAAAAACGGTACGCTCGCGGCGGCCGAAGCCGTGCGCGCCGGGCTGGTCGAGAATGTCGCCAACTCTATGGACGGTATCGTTTTATAAGAGCGAGTTAGAGCGCTGTTATGTGCTTCGCGGCGCACGTCGTGGGGTAGAATCAGAACCGTGTC
>DBEXKF010000090.1:0-7531 GCA_048175045.1 Collinsella sp. | reverse complement strand
CACCATCCAGAGCCTGGGCCTGAACCCCGACGATAACGACGAGGACGGCAAAGCCAAGGACGGCAAGATCACCAAAAAGCGCAAGGGCTATACCGTCCAGCGCTACAAGGGCCTGGGCGAGATGGACCCCAAGCAGCTTGCCTCGACGACGATGGACCCCAAGACCCGCATCCTGCAGCGCGTGTCGATCGAGGACGCCGTGGTGGCGGACCGCGCCGTTCGCGAGCTGATGGGTTCCGAGGTCGGCTATCGCCGCGAGTACATTGAAAAACATGCGCATGACGCGCGTTTCCTTGATGCTTAAGAGGAGGTAACGTGGCAGACGATATCAACAACAATGAGGGTGTGGGCGAGGCCGGCGACGCCGGTATGCCCGATGATCTGAAGCGCCTGCTTGCCCGTGCTGAGCAGGGCGAGGACGGCGACCCGGACGCCTATAACCCCGATGCCGATGATGATGAGGAAGAAGACGACGACGGTGAGCTCGAGGAGAGCTTTGGCGAAGTCGACCGTGGTGCCTCGGCCGGTGAGGATATCAACGGCGGTCAGCTCCAGATTTCGGAGTTCGGTCGCGAGATGAAGCAGTCGTTTATCGAGTATTCGATGTCGGTCATCACGGCGCGCGCCCTGCCGGACGTGCGCGACGGCTTAAAGCCGGTACACCGCCGCATCCTGTACGCGATGAACGAGAGCGGCATCTACCCCAACCGCCCACACAAAAAGTCGGCCTGGACGGTCGGCGAAGTTATCGGTAAGTACCACCCGCATGGCGACTCCGCGGTCTATGAAGCCATGGTCCGCCTGGCGCAGTGGTTCTCCATGCGCACGCCGCTCATCGACGGTCACGGCAACTTCGGCAACATCGACGGCGACGGCGCGGCGGCCATGCGTTACACCGAGAGCCGCCTGGCAAAGCCCGCCATGGAACTGTTGCGTGACCTGCAGAAGGATACCGTCGACTGGCAGCCCAACTACGACGAATCGCTCGCCGAGCCCGTGGCGCTGCCTGCGCGCTTCCCCAACCTGCTGGTCAACGGCAGTCAGGGCATCGCCGTCGGCATGGCCACCAACATCGCCCCGCATAACCTCACCGAGGCGATCGAGGCCACCTGCTACCTGATCGACAACCACGACGCCACCGTCGACGAGCTCATGCAGATCATGCCCGGTCCGGACTTCCCCACCGGCGCCATCATCATGGGCAGCGCCGGCATTAAGCAGAGCTACGAGACCGGCCGCGGCTCCATTACCGTGCGCGCCAAGGCACACGTTGAGTCCACCAAGACCGGTCGCAGCCGCCTGGTCTTCACCGAGATTCCCTACATGGTCAACAAGGGCACCCTGCAGGAGAAGATTGCCCAGCTCGTCAACGACAAGCGCATCGAGGGCATCTCGGATATGCGCGATGAGTCCAACCAGAAGGGCATCCGTCTGGTCATCGAGCTCAAGAAGGGCGTCATTCCGCAGGTCGTGCTCAACAACCTGTATAAGTACACCTCGCTGCAGACGACCTTCGGCGCCAACAACCTGGCGCTCGTCAACGGCGTTCCCAAATGCCTGAGCCTGCGCGAGATGCTGCAGCACTACATTGACCACCAGGTCGACGTCGTTACCCGCCGCACCCGCTTCGACCTTAAGAAGGCCCAGGCGCGTGCCCATATCCTCGAGGGCTACCTGATGGCCCTTGACCATATCGACGAGGTCATTAGCATCATCCGCTCCTCGCAGACCGACTCCGAGGCCAGCAGCCGCCTGATCGAACGCTTTGGCTTTACGCCCGAGCAGACCACGGCCATCCTCGAGATGAAGCTGCGCCGCCTGACCGGCCTGGAGCGCGACAAGATCCAAGAAGAGTTGGACGGCCTGCGCCGCGCCATCGCCTACTACGAGGACCTGCTGGCGCATGAGGAGAAGATCCTGGGCGTCATCAAGGAAGAGATGCGCGAGATCTCCAAGAAGTTTGGCGACAAGCGCCGCACCGAGATCAGCCAGGTTGAGAAGGACCTGGATGTCGAGGACCTCATCGCCGACGAGGACATGGTCGTGACCATCACCCACACCGGCTACGTTAAGCGTATCCCGGTGGCTGCCTACCGTGCCCAGAAGCGCGGAGGCAAGGGCGTGTCGGGCGTCAACCTCAAAGAAGACGATGTTATCGACGAGATGTTTATCGCGTCCACGCACGAGTACGTGCTGTTCTTCTCGAGCAAGGGCAAGGTCTATCGCCTGAAGGTGCACGAGCTGCCGGTGGGTACGCGCCAGGCGCGCGGTACCGCGATCGTCAACCTGCTGCCCTTTGAGGACGGCGAGAAGATCGCGAGCGTCATCAGCTGCCGCGAGTTCCCGGCCAACGAGTACCTGATGTTTGCCACTAAGAGCGGCATGGTCAAGAAGACCGTGATGAGCGCATATGACCGCAGCCGTCGCGACGGCCTGATCGCTATCAACCTGCGTGACGACGACGCGCTGCTGAACGTGCGCCGCGTGCGCGAGGGCGACAAGATTATCCTGGCCACCACCGCGGGCAAGGCGATCATGTTCTCCGAGGAGCAGGTACGCGCTACCGGCCGCGATACCAGCGGCGTTCGCGGCATTAGCATGAAGGACGGCGTGAGCGTTCTGGGCATGGAAGTCACTAACGGCAACGGCGATCTGTTCGTCATCACCGAGCGCGGCTACGGCAAGCGCACGCCGGTTGCGGACTACCCGGAGCAGAATCGCGGCGGCCAGGGCGTCTACACCATCCAAATGACCGAGCGTAAGGGTAACCTCGCGGCCATGAAGACAGTGGGCCCGCAGCACGAGCTATTCATCGTGACGGAGGGCGCGACGGTCATTCGCGTCAAGACCGACGAGATCAGCCAGACTGGCCGCGCCACCCAGGGCGTCAAGATGATGACCGTCGACGACAACGACCGCATCTGCGCCGTAGCCCGCATGACGGCATCCAAAGAGACGCCCGACGGCGAAGCCACAGAACACGGCTCCGCCCCCGAAGAAACCCCTGTCGATCTAGGCGACGGCAACGACATGCCGGAAGATCTCCTCGACGAGTAAGAGGCCCTAACTGGTAGAAAATATCAGACCCCATATATCGGCGGTCGGCGCACTGCGCGCCGACCGCTTTTTTGAAAACCTTGGGACCCCGCGTCGGCCCCGGCTGCCCGGCGGCATGCGAAGTCGATCGCGAGTTCCGCACGAGCCGGAGAGCACTTAATGTGCTCTCCGTGCGAGCAGGACTGCCCGAGCAGGCAACCTTATGCCTCTCGGGCTGTCCCGGACCAAGCCGCAGTTACGACAGCGCAATACCGCCAAGCCAGCCCCAACGCACGCCAGAGCCAGTGCCATAGAAGCTAATAAACGAATCAAGCGACTTAGACGTAATGGCACCCTCGTTGCTCATAACGATGCCGCCGCCAACGTAGATACCCACATGACCGTAGATGAGGCCCGGAGCACCCGTGCCGCTGTGCGAGGAATCGGCCACGATCATGCCCACCTGCAGCGCCGAACGATTGGAGCTGTAGCACCAGGCGTTAAACATGTCGCACGCATTGCCGCCAAAGTAGCCCACGCCGGCGTTACGGAACACGTTGGTAACCCACGCCGCGCACCAATTCTGACCCGGCGAAGGCGTGGAGTAGCACGCGTTGACGACGGCCTGTTGCTTGCCCGAGCCGGCATTCTGCTGCGGAGTTCCGGGCGCATACGATCCGCCACCCGAGCTTGAACCACCCGAGTAGGAATTGTTCTTGTTTGCGGCAGCCGCGGCAGCGGCAGCCTTCTTGGCAGCCTCCTCAGCCTGAGCGGCAGCAAGAATCTCGGAATCGCGCTGGGCCATGAGCTCCTTGACATCGTCGGAGAGGCCGTTCAGAACCGTCTGGACCTCCTGCTGCTTGGCCTGCATGTCCTGCATCTGAGCAGTCTGCTGGTCCTTGAGCTTCTCCAAGTCGGCTTTTTGCGACTCGAGCTCGGACTTCTGCGTATCGAGCTCTTTCTGGATGGTCTGGATGTCCTCGATGGCGTCACGGTCGCTCTTGTTGATCTTCTCGACGTAATGCGCGTTGGCGACGAGCTCCTCAAACGAGCCAGAAGCGAGCAGCAGCGACAGGATATTGGTACCGCCCGACTTGTAGCTTGCCGCCACGCGATCGGAAAGGTCGCCGCGCTTCTTTTTGAGCTCGGCCTTCTTGGTGTCGATCTGAGCCTGCGTCTCGTCAATCTGGCCCTGCACGCCTTCGATATCGTTGAGGGTCTGGGCATTCTTGTTGGCGAGCGCCGCGTACTCATTAGCGATGCTGTCGAGCTGGGCCTGGACCTCGTCGAGCTGGGCCTGGGCGGCATTCAGTTTGTCGGTGGTTTCTTGGCTGGCCTCAGCCGCATGGGCGCGGGTGGGCAGGCCAAAAAGAACAGCCGCAGAAGCGGCGCCGAAAAGAGCCTTAAGGGCAGTGCGGCGCGAAAGCTCCTGCGTAAAAATGGAATCGTTGTTTGGTGACATATGTACTCCGTTACATGCTTATTTATATGTCGCTCAACTCAAACATATTAACGCACATCGCGCTTGTCCCAACTATTTCCACGAACGGCTGGAAAAGCATGGTCAGCGGCTCGCAAATACGCCCCGCGCCAAAGGTAAGGATTATGCAAATAACACCCTATGAGTACGTTAACATCAATCCTCTGGTTTTCCTGCCCCGCGTGTTTTGGGCGCCCCCAGCTGCGCTATACTCCCCTCAAGAAGTGTTCCTGATTCGATAGGAGACTACATGTCCAAAGCACTCGACCCCAAAGACACCTGCGTCCTCGTTACCGGCGGCGCCGGCTTTATCGGCTCGCACACCGTCGTTCAGCTGCTCGAGGGTGGCTACCAGGTTGTCGTCGTCGATGACCTCTCCAACTCCAGCGCCGTTGCCATCGACCGCGTCAAGACCATCGTGGGCGACGAGGCCGCCAAGAACCTCACCTTCTACGAGGCCAACGTGCTCGACCGCGATGCGATGAACAAGATCTTCGATACCCACCAGATCGACCGCGTCATCCACTTCGCCGGCTTTAAGGCCGTTGGCGAGTCGGTGAGCAAGCCCGTCGAGTACTACCACAACAATATCGAGAACACCCTGGTGCTCATCGATGTCATGCGCAACCACGGTTGTAAGTCCATCATCTTCTCGAGCTCTTCGACCGTCTACGGCGATCCGGACAATCCGCCCGTCACCGAAGAGGACCCCAAGAAGCCCGCGACCAACCCCTATGGTTGGACCAAGTGGATGATTGAGCAGATCCTTATGGACGTCCACACCGCCGACCCCGAGTGGGACGTCGTGCTGCTCCGTTACTTCAATCCCATCGGAGCCCATCCGTCGGGCCTGATCGGCGAAGATCCCAAGGGTATCCCCAACAACCTGGTGCCTTACGTCGCCCAGGTCGCTGTGGGCAAGCTCGAGGCCGTTCAGGTCTTTGGCAACGATTACCCCACCCCCGACGGCACCGGTGTGCGCGACTACATCCACGTGTGCGACCTGGCATCTGGTCACGTTGCCGCCCTCAACTGGATGAACGGCAAGACCGGCGTCGAGATCTTTAACCTGGGCACCGGCACCGGCACCTCGGTACTCGAGGTCGTCGCCGCCTTCTCCAAGGCCTGCGGCAAGGAGCTGCCCTATGTGATCCGCGAGCGCCGTGCCGGCGACATCGCCGCCAACTGGTGCGATGCCTCCAAGGCCGAGCGCATGATGGGTTGGAAGGCCCAGTACAACATCGCGGACATGTGCCGTGACAGCTGGAATTGGCAGAGCCACAACCCCAACGGCTTCGCCGACGCCAAGTAGCAAAAGCCTACATATCGCTCTTGCCCCGATCTCACGTCGTGAGGTCGGGGCTTTTTTCATGGCATGTAACCATTCGCCGAAAATCGACCAACTTTATCATCTTGCCTATACATGTTTAAACAACATGTTCTACAATAGGGACATCGACTCTAAAACTCGGGACGGGCTGTTCACCCATCTGCAGGCCGATCCCACAACAAGAAGGTTGGTGAGCACATCCATGGAGCGTGCAAGCGGTGTTCTCATGCCCATCTCGTCTCTGCCCGGACCGTACGGCATCGGCGGCTTTGGCTGGAATGCCTACGACTTTGTCGATTTCCTCGCCTCGTGCAAACAACATTACTGGCAGATTCTGCCCCTTACGACGACGAGCTATGGCGACTCGCCCTATCAGTCGTTCTCGGCCCGTGCGGGCAACCCCAATTTCATCGACTTTGCCGAGCTTATCGAGGCAGGTTACCTGGAGCAGCACGATATCGACGGCGTGTACCTGGGCTCCGACCCCAGTAATGTCGACTATGGCGCCATCTTTGGTGGCCGTCGTCAGATTCTCGACCGCGCCGCCGAGCGCTTTGGCGCCGACAAGCCGGCCGACTTCGACGAGTTTGTCCAAACCAACGAAGACTGGCTCATCCCCTACTGCGAGTTCATGACCGTCAAGGAGGAGTGCGGTCTCAAGGCATTTTGGGAGTGGCCCGCAGAGCTCCGTACCCGCGGCGAGGCTTCTGCCAAGGTCTGTGCCGCCCATCCCGCGCGCATGCTCTACCACCAGATGACGCAGTACTTCTTCGATCGTCAGTGGAGCCGCCTCAAGGACTATGCCAACGAGCGCGACATCCTCATCATCGGCGACCTGCCCATCTATGTCTCGCGCGACTCCGTCGAGATGTGGGCCACGCCCGAGCTCTTTAAGATCGACGCCGCCGGTAATCCCGTGAGCGTCGCTGGCACGCCGCCCGACCAGTTCTCGGCCACCGGCCAGTACTGGGGCAATCCCATCTACGACTGGGACGCCATGGAAGCCGACGGTTTCTCCTGGTGGGAGGGCCGTATCCGCGCCGCCCTCGACATGTACGATGTCATCCGCCTGGATCACTTCCGCGGCTTCGAGGCCTATTGGGAGGTGCCGTTCTCCTCACCCGATTCGTCCTACGGTTCGTGGACGCAGGGCCCCGGCCTCAAGTTCTTCAAGACGCTCGAGGAAAAGCTCGGCACGCTGTCCATCATCGCCGAAGACCTGGGCTTCCTCACCCCCGGCGTCATCGACATGCGCGACACCTCGGGCTTCCCCGGCATGAAGATCTTGCAGTTCGCCTTTGAGGGCACCAACTCGTACTACCTGCCGCACAACTACATTGCCAACACCGTCGCCTATGTGGGCACACACGACAACGAGACGGCACGCGGCTGGTATGAGGGAACGGCCACCCCGCGCCAGCGCGAGCAGGCGGCCCTGTATACCCACCAGCAGGCAGGCGAGCCCATGGCCGACGCGCTCAACCGCACCATCGCCGCCAGCGTGAGCGATACCTGCATCTACACCATGCAAGACCTGCTCAACCTGGGCAACGAGGCACGCATCAACACCCCCGCCACCCTGGGCGGCAACTGGACCTGGCGCATGCTCGATGGTGCCATCACCCGCGAGCTCGAGCACAAGCTCACCGACTGGACCGAAACCTACTTCCGCATTCCGTCGGAAG
>DBEXKF010000089.1:0-5158 GCA_048175045.1 Collinsella sp. | reverse complement strand
GCAAACGCTATGTGCACAACGACATCTGCTTCCCCGCGCAAATCGTGATCGGCGAGGCGCTCGCGGCACTCGAGAGCGGTAAGTACGACCCGCACGACGTCGCCGTGGTGACTGGCAAGTATATCGGCGACTGCCGCCTGACGCACTACATGCCCCTGCTGCGCCGCGCGCTCGACGACGCGGGATACGACTATGTCCCGGTGCTCACCAACGACGACGTCGATGCCCACAATGCGCATCCGGGCTTCAAGCTCGGCCTTGGCCCGAGCATCCAGATCGCCTACGGTCTTCCCATGATCGATGCCCTCGAGGCCATGCTTAGGCGCATCCGTCCCTACGAGCTCGAGAAGGGCGCGGCGGACGCTGCGTTCGACCGCGCGCTCGATGAGGTTATCGAGGGCATGGAGCGCTCCGGGCTGAGAGGCCAGGCGACGGGTTTCAAACGCGCGCTTGCGATCATGGACGCCGTTCCGTACGACCGCTCGAACCCGCATCCGACCGTTCTCATCGTGGGCGAGTACCTGCTCAATTTCCATCTCGGCGCCAACCACGAGATCGAGCGCTACCTCGAGGACAACGGGCTCGAGGTCATCGAGGCGCGCATGACCGACGTGATCCGCAAGACCTATTTCTACAAGCATGCGCAGTCGCGCGAGTTCCACGTCGACCTGTCGCTGCCCGAAAAGGCCTGGTACGCCACGGCGGACAACCTGTTCGAGCTCGCGCACGACCGTTGCGACCGCCTGGGCGCGGCGAGCCCGCTCTACGAGCCGCCGACGCGCATGCCCGAGCTCGTGCGCGCGAGCGATAAGATCCTGCACCATACGTTCGATGCGGGCGAGGGCGTGCTGATTCCGGCGGAGATTCTCGAGCACGCCAAGCGCGGCTGCCGCAACTTCGTGATCCTGCAGCCGTTCGGGTGTCTGCCCAACCATGTCGTGGGGCGCGGGCTTATCCATGCGCTCAAGGAGCAGTATCCCACGGCGCAGTTCCTGCCGCTCGACTACGATCCCGACGTGAGCTTCGCCAACGTGGAGAACCGTCTTCAGATGCTCATCATGAACGCCAAGGCGCAGGGGTGCGGTGAGGCGCATGGCGAGACCGCGTAAGGACGCCGATGCGCCCGATGCACGCACCCGTATCATCGAGGCGTTTTGGGAGCTCATCGAGAACAACAGCATCTTCGAGCTGTCGGTTGGCGAGGTGACCCGCGCTGCCCAGTGCAATCGCGGAACGTTTTACTACTATTTTCACGATTTCGATGAACTCGTCGCCATCGCCATAGCCCAGCTGCTGCAGGATAACGAGCTCATCACCGATGCCCTCTGGCATTTTTCGAGCGAGGGCGACCTTTCGGCGTTCGACCGGCGCGACGTCCGCTGCCTGCTGCGGCGCATCGTCATCACCATGAGGGCGGGTGCCGCCGAGCAGGTCGTGCAGGGCATCCATACGATCATCATCGACCGCGTGAGAGAGATCGTCCACCCCGACGGAGAAGAGCTCAAGGCAGATTCGAGCTTTGCGGTGGGCTTTCTGGTCTCGGGCATCATGGGCTTTGTGATGGCGGTCGGCTTTGCCCGGGAGGGCGGCGAGGAGATAGACCTCGAGCAGCCGGGGGACAGCGCGTGCGCGTACCTGAGGGCGGTCGCCATGCAGACGGTGGAAACGGTCGCGCAAGTCGAGGGCGTCGATACATCCGAGCTGCTCGAACGCGTCTCCAAGGAGGCCGATGCCTATCGCGCATCGCGTGCGACGAGTCCCGACGTGGTGAAAGACGCCTAGGGTTTCTCTTGCGGGGCGCCTGTCGCGCATCGCGCGGTGAGTCCCGCGATGCGGTCATAACCTGCATTCATGTGAGCCGGGTTTATAGATATTCCTCCAGCTGTTAACATAGACAACCTGTGGGTAAAGAGACAAAAGCGCCGCCGACGGGCGGGCGTTTTGATTTCGATGAACTCATGTAAGGAAACGAGCATGTTAGATAGATTTACCGATCGAGCGCGCAAGGTCATGTCGATGGCCAAACAGGAGGCGCTCGATCTGCACTCAAATAAGGTGGGCACCGAGCACCTGCTGCTCGCACTCGCCAAGGAGGACGAGGGCATCGCTGCCGAGGCGCTGCGCTCGCTTGATATCTCCTACGACGACATCATGGACACCCTCAAGGAGGTCCAGACCACGGTTCCCGAGCCCAGCGAGGAGACCGAGGCTGCCAAGCTTGCCTTTACGCCGCTCGTCATCAGCGTGATGGAGCGCTCCTTCCGCGTGGCACGTGAGAACAACCAGACCTACGTGTCGACCGAGCACTTGCTGATTGGCATCGTCGAAGAGGGTAACGGCATGGCCATGGACATCCTCATGCGCCTGGGTGTGTCGTCCGCCTCTATCAAAAAGGCTATCGAGAAACTTACCGCCAAGGACCAGGACAAGAAGCGTCCGCTCGCCGGCGCCGGTGCCGGGCGTCCCGGTGCGGGCCTGCCGTTCTTTAGCGGCTCGGACGCGTCGCAGCAAAAGGGGAGCGGCACCGATACGCTCAAGCAGTTCGCCACCAACCTCACGCAAAAGGCGCGCGATGGCGAGCTCGACCCTGTAATTGGTCGCGAAAAGGAAGTCCAGCGTATGATGGAAATTCTTTCGCGCCGCACCAAGAACAACCCGCTCATTCTGGGCGACCCCGGCGTGGGCAAGACGGCCATCGTCGAGGGCCTGGCTCAGCAGATTGCAGCCGGCAACGTGCCCGAGAACCTCATGAACCAGAATATCTGGACGCTCGACCTGCCGGGTCTTGTCGCGGGCGCCAAGTATCGCGGTGAGTTTGAGGAGCGCCTCAAGAACGTGATCCAGGAGGCCACCGAGGCTGACGACGTCATCCTGTTTATTGACGAGATGCACACCATCATCGGTGCCGGCTCTGCCGAGGGCTCCATCGACGCGAGCTCCATGCTCAAGCCCGTTCTCGCACGCGGTGCTTTCCAGATCATCGGTGCCACCACGGCCGAGGAGTTCCGCAAGTACCTCACCAAGGACCCGGCCTTCGAGCGTCGCTTCCAGACCATCGATGTCGAGGAGCCGAGCGTCGAGGACACGGTCAAGATCCTGACCGCGCTCAAGCCGCGCTACGAGGAGCACCACCATGTGCGCTATACGCAGGGTGCTATCGAGGCCGCCGCGAACCTCTCCAACCGCTACATCCAGGATCGCTTCCTGCCCGATAAGGCCATCGACCTCATTGACGAGGCCGGCGCCCGCGCCCGCATCGCCGCCAACCGCGCGCCCGAGCCGGTGCGCGAGGCCGAGCATCGCATAGAGGAGCTCAAGGCCGCCGCGCAGGAGGCCACCGAGAGCGACGACATGAACAAGGCCGCCGAGATCACCGAGCAGCAGAAGGCCGCCGAGATTGAGCTCGCCGAGGCCAAGGCCGCCTGGACCGCCGAGCTCGACGCCAGCCCGCTCACCATCGATGTCTCCCAGATCGCCGACATCGTGTCCGTGACTTCGGGCGTGCCGGTGTCTTCGCTTACCGAGAGCGAGAGCCGTCGCCTGCTGCAGGCCGAAAGCGTGCTCAAGACGCGCATCATCGGTCAGGATGAGGCCGTCGAGGCCGTTGCCAAGGCCGTGCGCCGCAGCCGCTCGCCGCTCAAGGACCCGCGTCGCCCCGGCGGCAGCTTTATCTTCCTGGGCCCCACCGGCACGGGCAAAACCGAGCTCGCCAAGACGCTCGCCGAGTATCTCTTTGGCAGCAAGGACGCGCTCATCAGCTTCGATATGTCGGAGTTTGGCAGTGAGTTCGAGGTCTCCAAGCTCATCGGTAGCCCCCCGGGCTATGTGGGCCACGACGAGGGCGGCCAGCTCACCAAGGCTGTTCGCCGTCACCCGTACTCGGTCGTGCTGTTCGACGAGATCGAGAAGGCGCACCCCGACATCTTCAATATCCTGCTGCAGGTGTTGGAGGAGGGCCGTCTGACCGATAGCCAGGGCAAGACGGTCGACTTCCGCAATACGGTGATCATCATGACGTCAAACGTGGGCGCCCGCGAGATCGCGCAGGATGCGAGCGTTGGCTTTGGCACCACCGGCGAGCAGGGCCTCACGTCGAGTGAGATCCGCGGCCGCGCGATGGGCGAGCTCAAGCGCCTGTTCCGCCCCGAGTTGCTCAACCGTATCGACGACATTGTGGTGTTCCAGAAGCTCTCGGGCGAGAATCTTACCAAGATCGCGCACCTGCTGGTGGACGACCTGCGTCAGCGTTTGATTGCCAACGGCATGAACATCAAGCTCACCGATGCGGCCTATGACAAGATCGTGGCCGAGGGCACCGACCTCACCAACGGTGCGCGTCCGCTGCGCCGTGCCATCCAAAAGCTCATCGAGGACCCGCTGTCCGAGGAGCTGCTGGCCGGCGAGTGGGGCGAGGGCGATACCGTCCTGTGCGACGTGGCCGACGGCAAGTTCGTCTTTAGCCATGGCACAGGCGAGATTCCAGCGCCGCGTCCGGCAGGTGCGCTCGGGGGCGATACCGCTCCGGCAGCGCCGCACACCGGAAACGCCGCGCCTGTGAGCAGTGGCGTGAGCTCGGGCCCCGGCGGCATGATGCAAGCCGGTTCCGGCGCGCTGTAGGGCGTGGCGACAATTTGATCTGTGCAATCGAGGCGTTCCGGCAAGGGCGCCTCGATTTGTAGAGCTGCGGTAACTGTGACCGTTACGCTATGCGGTCCACCGTTAGCCGATGATGCGAGATCGCTCGGCGTTTTCGACTGGTTTATGCAAACGAAGTCTGGGAATATACAAGGCGCATGTCTTACTGTCTAACCAGTTGCGCCAAGGAGGCACCATGGACTACAAGATTACCGGCTACGAGCCCGCCCAGCTGTTCCATTTCTTTGAGGAGGTCAGCGCGATCCCCCGTGGGTCTGGCAACGAGAAGGGCATCAGCGATTTCCTGGTTGCGTTTGCCAAGGAGCGCGGTCTCGATGTGTATCAGGACGAGGTCTACAACGTCATCATTCGCAAGCCCGCATCTGCCGGCGCCGAGAATGCCCCGACCGTAATGCTGCAGGGTCACATCGACATGGTGTGTGACAAGCTGGGTTCCGTCGAGCACGACTTTACGACCGACGGTATCGACTTGGTCGTCAAGGACGGTGTCCTCACCGCTAAC